>JBDSGA010000245.1:0-7894 GCA_039919235.1 Thermomonas sp.
AGGGTTTCGATCACGAAGATCCCGCCCATGATCACCAGCACGAGTTCCTGGCGCACGATCACCGCAACCGTGCCGAGCACCGCACCCAGTGCCAGCGCACCGATGTCGCCCATGAACACCATCGCCGGGTACGTGTTGAACCACAGGAAGCCCAGGCCCGCGCCCGCAATCGCCGCGCAGAACACCACGAGCTCACCCGCCCCTGGCACGCGCGGAATCTGCAGGTATTCGGCGAACACCGCGTTGCCCGAGGCGTAGGCGAACACGCCCAGGGCACACGCGACCAGCACAGTCGGCATGATCGCCAGCCCATCCAGTCCGTCGGTCAGGTTGACCGCGTTTGAAAAACCAACGATCCAGAAGTAGGCGATTGCCACGAAGCTGATGCCCACCAACGGCAACGCTACCGACTTGAAGAACGGCACATAGAACGTGGTCGCCGCCGGCACGTCGGCATACGCGTATAGGTAGATGCCCGCGGCCAGCCCGAGGATTGATTGCAGCGCGTATTTGGTGCGTGAACGCATGCCGTTCGGGTCGCGCTTGACGATCTTGATCCAGTCGTCCCACCAGCCGATCGCACCAAAACCCACCATGACAGCCATCACGACCCAGACATATTTGTTGCGCAGGTCCGCCCACAGCAGGACCGATGCGGCGATGGTGATCAGGATCAGCGAACCGCCCATCGTCGGCGTACCGGCTTTTGCAAAATGCGACTGCGGTCCGTCGCTGCGGATTGGCTGTCCACCCTTGAGCGTGGCCAACTTGCGAATCGTCGCAGGCCCCCACCACAGCGAGAGCGCAAGCGCGGTCAGTGCGCCGAGGATCGCCCGGAAGGTCAGGTAGTTGAAGAGCCCGAAATGGCCCTGCAATTGCTCCAGCCAGCGTGTCAGCTCAAGCAGCATCGACCGCTCCCTTCATGTTCGCTGCGTCGTGCTGCAACAGTTGTTTGACGATCAGATCCATCGCGCTGCCGCGCGAGCCCTTGACTAACACCCGCATACCCGTGCCGAGCCCGCCAACGAGTACATCGGCGAGTGCTGCGTGACTCTCGAAATGGCGCGCGCCATGGCCAAAACCCTTCGCCGCTGCCGCGCTCAATGGACCAATTGCGAGCAGATGGACGATGCCGGCCGCCTTTGCGCGCTCGCCCGCCTGCAGGTGCATCGTGACTTCATCCGCGCCGAGCTCGCGCATGTCGCCGAGCACCAACCAAGACTCATCTCCACTCGATGCCAACGATTCGATCGCCGCATCCAGCGAACCTGGATTGGCGTTGTAGCTGTCATCGATCAGCAACGCACCGCCGTGCAGGCGATGTGTGACCTGGCGACCTGCGACGGGCTGCATTTCTTCCAGCCCATCGCGGACTTGCTGCAACGTGGCGCCAACTGACAATGCCATGCCGGCTGCAGCCAGCGCATTGCGCAGGTTGTGACGACCGGGCATCGCCAGAGTGACGACGATGTCGCCATTGGCTGTGGTCAGCACGAAACGTGTGTGTTCGCTGTCGGCCAGCACTTCACGCGCACTGATGTCGGCGCTAGCCTCCAGGCCGAAGCGCAGCACCCGGCGCGCGCCCAGACGTTCGATGAAATACGGTGCGAACGCATCGTCGCCATTGACTACCGCGACGCCGTCTTCTGGCAGTGCGTCGTAAATCGCGGCCTTGGTCTCGGCTACGCCCAACAGGCTGCCCAGGCGCTCCAGGTGTGCGGCTGAGATGTTGTTGACCAGTGCCACATCCGGCCGTGCGATTGCGGTGAGATAAGCAATGTCCCCGGGCTTGCCCGCGCCCATTTCGTAGATCGCGAAGTCGGCGTCATCCGGCGCATCGATCACGGCCAACGGCAGGCCAATCTCGTTATTGCGGTTGCCAGGATTCGCATACGCGTTACCGCAACGTTGCAAGATCGCCAGCAGCATCGCCTTGACGCTGGTCTTGCCGTTGCTGCCGGTAATCGCCAGTACGTTGGTCACACGCGCAACCTGCAGCGCTTTAGCCATCGCGGCCAAGGCGCGCTCAGTGTCGGAAACGATCACCTGCGGCAGAGCGACATCGACTTCGCGCGAGACCAAAGCAGCCACGCAGCCACCCCGCATCGCCGCTGCCACATGATCATGGCCGTCGAAATTCTCGCCCTTGAGCGCAACGAACAACGCCTGCCCACCTTGCGGCAATGCGCGGGTGTCGATCGCCACCGCATCGATGCTGCGATCGACGCCATGCAACTGACCACCCGTGGCCTGCGCGATCCATGCCAGCGTGCGCGGCATCATGGCTGCTTCTCCGCGCCTTGTGGACGCAGCATTTGCGCATCCATGGGCTGCGCGTACGCAGCCAATTGCTCGTGCGCCACAGTCGAATCGTCGAACGTATGGCGGACGCCGTTGATCTCCTGGTAGGGCTCATGTCCCTTGCCAGCGATCAGCACCACATCGTCAGCAGCGGCCATCCTGATCGCTTCGGCGATGGCCTTGGCGCGGTCGCGCTGCACGAGGGCACGCACCGGATCGGCGAAGCCGGCCATGATGTTGGCCACGATCGCATCGCCATCTTCGCCACGCGGGTTGTCGTCGGTGACGATGGCGACGTCAGCCCCGCGTTCGGCAATCGCCGCCATTTGTGGACGCTTGCCTGCATCGCGCTCACCACCGCAACCGAAGACGCAGATCAGCTTGCCGGCGGTGTGTGCGCGCAACGACGACAACGCCTGCTCCAGCGCATCAGGCGTGTGTGCGTAGTCCACCACGACGAGTGGCAACTTTCTGCCATTGTCAGAAACGTCGCCACCAAAGCGGTTCATGCGCCCCGCAATGGGATGCAGCTGCGACAGGAGCTCGGCGACCATGGCCGGTGCCATGCCCAGCGCGGTCAACGTGGCGGCGACGGCCAGCAAGTTGTCGACATTGAACCGGCCCAGCAAAGGTGAACGCACCAAATGCGCCTGTCCACTTGCATGCAGCATGAAGCGGATGCCGCGCGCGTCCAGCAGCACATCTTCGGCACGGATGCTGGCGCCGCTGGCGCCGCGCGAACTGAAACCGACCACGCGCAGGCGCTTGCTGACCGAATCGAATAACTCGCGACCGTAGGCATCGTCCAGGTTCACTGCCGCGGCGCGCAGGCCTGGCCAGTCGAACAGGCGCGCTTTGGCCGCGCCATAGCTGGCCATGTCGCCGTGGTAGTCGAGATGATCGCGGGTGAGATTGGTGAACACCGCCACGTCGAAATGCACACCATCCACGCGACCCTGGTCCAGCGCGTGCGAGGACACTTCCATGGCCACGGTCGATGCGCCTTCATCGCGCAACTCGGCCAGCAATTCGTGCAGGCGCAATACCAATGGCGTGGTGAACCCGGTCGGCACGGTGGCGGGATAGATGCCGGCGCCGAGGGTGCCAATCGTGCCGCAACGTTCACCGCGCAACGTCCACGCCTGCGCGAGCAACTGCACGGTCGATGTCTTGCCATTGGTGCCAGTGACCCCAATCGTGGTCATCGCCGCGCTGGGCTGGCCGTGGAAGCTATCGGCCATTGCGCCCATGCGCGCGCGCAGGTTGACCACCGGGATCGCATCCTCCGGCGCAGGCAAGTCCTCAGGTGCGGGCGGCTCGAACAAGATGACTGCCGCGCCCGCGTCGCGCGCGGTCTCGGTGAAGGCCAGGCCATGCGTGCCGAATCCACCGATCGCGACAAATGCATCGCCGGTGCGGAGCGCTCGGCTGTCCTGCACAAGACCGGTGATGGCGAGTTCCTGGGACAGACCCTCGAGTTCCGGTAACAACTCACTCAACAACATGGCGCGGGTCATTGTGGCGCCCTCGCGAGGGTGGTCGCCGGGAGCGATGGCGTGCTACTGGCCAGCGGCGCAGGCGTTGTGTTGCCAGCGGCTTTCTGGCGCTTGACCTCGGCCACGGCTTGCGCTGCCAGCCAAGCGTCCAGATTGTCGGGCGCCACATCCATCAAGCGCAGTGCGCCTTCCATGACGTTACGGAACACCGGCGCAGAGACCGTGCCACCCACGTAGCCCTTGCTGGGATCAGGATCGTTGACCATGACCACCATCGAAAAACGCGGCTTGTCGACGGGCACCAAGCCGGCGAAGTAACCGATGTAGCGACGCGAATAACCGCCGGCGCTGGCCTTGCGCGAGGTCCCGGTCTTGCCGGCCACGTGGTAGCCCAGGATCGCCGCCTGGGTCGCGGTGCCGCCAGGCTCGGTCACGGTCTGCATCATCCGAAGCAGCTCTTTGTCGACGACCGGATCCAGCACCCGATGCGACGGCGCATGCTGGCCCTTGATGAAACTGGGCGGGGTCAGCTTGCCGCCATTGCCCAGCGCGGCATAGGCCGTGGCGATCTGCAACGGGGTGACCGACAACGCATAGCCATAGCTCATGGTCTGCTTGCTGGTGCCATCCCAGCGATCCGGCGCAGGGAACACGCCTGCCGACTCACCCGGAAATCCGCTGCCGGTTTTTTGGCCATAGCCGAAACGACGTACGAAGCTGTAGAACTGGTCGTTACTCAGCCGCCTTGAAATCAGCGAGGCGCCGACGTTGGAGCTCTTGCGGATCACCCCAGTGGTATCCAGCACGCCGTAATTGTGGGTGTCGGTGGTGCGATATCGCCCGTTTGCAATTGAACCGGGACTGGTATTGAACAAGGAAGATGGCGTGATTACCCCCACCTCCAGCGCGGCGGCGACGGTCAACGGCTTCATCGTCGAGCCCGGCTCGAACAGATCGGTCACCGCGCGGTTGCGATGCGCATCGCGCGGGCTGCTGCCGACCGCGTTCGGGTTGAAGGTGGGCAGGTTCACCATCGCCAGCACTTCGCCGGTCGCCACATCCAGCACCACCGCCGACCCGCTGCTGGCACCGAACTGGTTAAGCGCATTGCGCAGTTCGCGATGCGCCAGATACTGGATACGCCGATCGATGCTGAGGGTGAGGTCACGACCCGGTTGCGCGGCGCGTACCAGGTCGACGTTTTCCACGATACGGCCACGGCGATCGCGGATGACGCGCTTGGCACCCGGGGTGCCACGCAACCAATCGTCGAAGGCCAGTTCGAGCCCCTCTTGGCCGCGGTCGTCGATATTGGTGAAGCCGAGGATGTGCGCCATCGTTTCACCCTGCGGGTAAAAGCGGCGGTATTCGCGCTGCGATGCCACCCCCGGGATGTCGAGCGACAGGATCTGATGCGCTTCATCCGGATTGATCCGGCGCTTGAGGTAGACGAATTCCT
This sequence comes from Thermomonas sp., assembly GCA_039919235.1. Lineage (GTDB taxonomy): Bacteria > Pseudomonadota > Gammaproteobacteria > Xanthomonadales > Xanthomonadaceae > Thermomonas. Next base: position 5,257 of record JBDSGA010000245.1, read on the forward strand.
TGTCCGCACGCTGGCTCAGGCGGCGGCTCAGCTCGTCCAGCGGCATGCCCAGCGCTTCGGCGAGTTGCGGCAGCCGTTGTGGCGTTTTCAGCAGTTCCTGCGGGTTACCCCAGATCGATTCGACCGGCGAACTCACCGCCAGTGGCTCGCCATTGCGATCGGTGATCATCCCGCGCGAGGTGGCGATCGGGATTTCGCGCAGGAAGCGCGCCGCACCTTGACGCTGGTAGAACTCGTTGTCGATCACCTGCAGGTCGAGCGCACGCGCAAGCAACGCCACTGAGCACAGCGCGAGGGCGCCGCCGACCAGCAGCAATCGGCGGCGAAGGTCGAACTGCTGGCTGCGCGCACGTGGACGGTTGCTAGCCGCACGAGCCGCATCGCGACGACTGCGCTCGCGCGCATCGAGCTGGCGGGTGCCGGGCACGTGACGACCGAAGATATTCATGGACGCAGCACCACGATGTCTTCGGTGCGCGGGAACGTCATGCCCAGGCGCGTGCGTGCGACCTGGTCCACGCGATTGCTCTCCGCCCAGGTGGCCTGCTCCAGCTGCAAACGACCGAATTCGATGTTGAGGTCGTCGCGGGCCTTCTCCAGCCGGGTCAGCGCAATGAACTGCAAGCGGTGTTCGTGGCGATCACGCACCAGCGTCAATGCCGTCGCCACATTGGCCAACACCAGCACACCCAACACCAGGTAGCGGGTCATGCCGCCACCGCGCTGTCTTGAAGCGACAACTTTTCGGCTACGCGCAGCACCGCGCTGCGTGCGCGCGGATTGGTAGACAGTTCGGCTTCACCGGCTTTTTGTTTGCCGCCCACCAACCGCAGGACCGGGGTGAACGCGATTTCCACGGGCATCCGCCGGTTCGACGGCGGCGGTTTCGCCAGGCGCGTCATGAACTGCTTGACGATGCGGTCTTCCAGCGAGTGGAAGCTGATCACCACCAGCCGGCCACCCGGCTTCAGGCAGAACAGTGCAGCATCCAACCCGGCCTCGAGATCAAGCAACTCACGATTGATATGGATGCGGATGCCTTGGAACGTCCGCGTCGCCGGATGCGTCTTCTTGTCGCCGCGCGGCATCAAGCGGGCGATCAGCCCCGCCAGCTGCGCGGTGTGCGTGAACGGCTTTTCAACGCGGTCGTGGACGATGGCCCGGGCGATCCGGCGCGACTGCTTTTCCTCGCCCCAGGTCCACAACACGTCGGCGATTTCTTTTTCGTCCGCGCGCGCCAGCCACTGCGCCGCGCTTTCGCCACTGTCCGGATCCATCCGCATGTCCAGCGGACCATCCTTGGCGAAAGAAAACCCACGCGCGGCGACATCGATTTGGGGGGAAGACACGCCAAGGTCCAGAAGGATCCCGTCCAACCCGGTATTGGCTGCCGGCCAAGCGGCAAGGCCGGCAAAGCTGCCACGGCGCAGGGATGCGCGCGCGTCATCGGCGCACAGCCTTTCGGCCACGGCGATCGCCTCTGGATCCTTGTCCATCACCAGCAAGCGACCTCCCGGCCCAAGCCTGTCCAAGACGCCCCGTGCGTGTCCGCCACGCCCGAAGGTGCCATCCAGATAGATCCCATCCGCCTTCACCGCCAGGCCCTCCATGACCTCGGCAAACATCACCGGGAGGTGGGCAGGCACGGAGCCCGCGCCACCGGTGGTCACAACGCCAGATCCAGCAGGTCATCACCCAAATCGGCATCGCCAAGCGTCTGCCGGATCTGTGCGTGATGGGCCTGCTCGCTCCACAATTCGAATTTGTCGCCCATGCCCAGCAGCACTGCTTTCTTTTCGATGCCAACCGCGTTGCGCTGGCTGGCCGGGATCGAGATGCGGCCGTTGCCGTCAGGCTCCGCGAAGGCTGCGGCACCGACCAGCTTCAGCTGCAGCTGGCGGTTCGTCCTCAATATCTTCGGCAGGGCGTTGACCTGGTCACGCAGCTGTTCCCATGCCGCTTGTGGGTACAGATACAGACAACCTTCCTCGAACGGGTTGTAGGTGATGACCAGACGGTTGCCACACTCACGCGCGACAACGTCCCGGTAACTGGTGGGAATCGCCAGCCGGCCCTTGTCATCGATGGTGATGGCGGTTTCGCCCTGGAACATACCCCTGCCTCGCCCGTCTGCGCGGGTTGTAATGACAGAAAAACCACGGTTTCCCCGGTTTCCCCACGAGACCCCACATTAGGCACCGCCTATTGGGTTGTCAACAATTGCTCGGCGAGACTTTCACTTTGCAGGTCAATGACTTGCAGCAAACTTCAGAGACTTGTTCAAGCTTTATCCACAAGCTGCTGTTTCGTCTCAAATTTTGAGATCGAGTGAAGATTGGCCCAATTTATATGAATGCGTGTACGGCTTCATCGATGCAGTGTTGCAGCGCAGCGAAAGCCGTCTGGGCGACCACGATTTCCCCACTGACGCGAAACGGGCGGTGCTTTTCACGCGATGCGTGCCCGCAGGTCGTAACCAAGCGACTGGAGCACTCACATGGGGTGGAAGGAAAGTGGCGGAGCCGGCCGATAAGCCGGGTTCTGTCGTGGACAGTCATTCCTCTAGGCGCATCGTCACCGATACGCTCAAGCAACCTACCCGGACCTGACGCGGGCAACGTCATGGGGTCCCTATTCG
>JBDSGA010000246.1:0-19586 GCA_039919235.1 Thermomonas sp.
GCATCGACGATGCGGACGGTGTCGCCATCGCCGAGGAAGCCAGCGCCCTGGTCGACCACGGCATCGCCCGCCTTCAGCCCTTCAAGTACTTCGATCTGGCCGTTGTCGCTGCCACCGGTGCGCAGGCGCACGCGATGGGCGATGCCTTTGGCATCGACGGTGAAGACATTCGGATGACCATCGCGCTGGACCACGGCGGCGGCAGGCACGGTGATGGCTTGCGCCATGCCGGTGTCGATGCGGCCCTGCAGGAACGTGCCGGGTTGCAGGCCTTCGGGTTGCGGCAGGTCGGCATGGATGGTGCCGGTGCGGGTGCTGGAATCCACGCCCGGGCTGACTGCGCGCACCGTGCCGGACACCGGCTTGCCGTCGCGGGTGGTCAGCGCGATGCGGTCGCCGGGCTTGACCCGCGAGAGCTCGGCTTCGGCCAATTCGGCGCGCCATTCCAGCCGCCCTTGGCGGATCAGGCGCAGCAGTTCGGAGCCTGCCGAGACCACTTGCCCGGGCTGTACCAGTCGCTTGGAAATGATCCCGTCATCCGGTGCGCGCAGGTCGGCGAAGCTGCGGCGCAGTGCGGCGGTGTCGCGCATCGCACGCGCGGTGCCAACGCGGGCATCGCCCTGCATGCGTCCGGCACGTAGCTCGTCGAGTTGGGTCGCACTGATGTATCTGTCCTTGACCAGCAACTCGCCGCGCGCGAGTTTCGAGCGTGCCAGCGATGCTCCTGCCTCGGCTTCGCGCAGGGAGGCGTTGGCTTGCGCGAGTTCGGCATCCAGGCTGCGATGATCCAACTGCAGCAATAGCTCGCCCTTGCGCACCTGCTGGCCGACATCGACATTCAACGCAGTGACGCGCAGGCCGCTGACTTCCACCCCCAGCTGCATTTCTTCCCACGCCGCGACCGGCCCGGAGACCAGCACGCTGCGCTGGAGTGGTTGGGTCTTGGCCCGCACCACGGTGACCGCCATTGCGCCCGTTGGCGCTGCGTCAGTGGTGGCGTCCTTCTTGCTGCAGGCGGTGCTGGCTGCGGCGACGAACAGCAGCAGGGCGAGGGCAGCGACGGTCAGGCGCATGTGCGGCGTCTTGGAAAGTAGGCGGGCGCACAGTCTAACTGATTTATGTACCGATCAGTACACTAAAGGCGGCGACGGCGCTCAGGGCGCGGGAAGCCTGAAAAATGCCGTGGCCGTCGTGGTGGTTGCGTCGGCCACCATCGCAACCTCCTCGCCCCGGTCGCGCGCCAGTTCCTCGACGATGTGCGCTAAGTACATCGGCTCATTGCGCCGATGCGATGGCTGCGGCTTGACCGTGCGTGGCAGCAGGTACGGTGAATCGGTTTCGATCATCAGCCGATTGGCAGGGATGTGCTTGACCAGTTCGCGCAGGTGCAACCCTCGGCGTTCGTCACACAACCAGCCGGTGATGCCGATGTGCCAGTCCTGGTCGAGGTAATCGAACAATTCCTCGCGCGTGCCGGTGAAGCAATGCACCACCGCCGCACTGAGCCGTCCGTCGAAATTCCTCATCATCGCCATGAAGTCGGCATGCGCGTCACGTTGGTGCAGGAACAGTGGCTTCTTGTTCTCGGAGGCGAGCTGCAGCTGGCGTTCGAATGCCTTGCGCTGCGCCGGGCGCGGCGAGAAATCGCGATTGAAATCCAGCCCACATTCGCCCACCGCCACGACTTCCGGATGGGCATGCAGGACGCGCATCTCCGCATCGCACTCGTCGGTGTATTCGGTCGCGTGATGCGGGTGCACGCCGGCGGTGGCGAATAATTCACCAGGATTTTGTTGGGCCAAGGCCAATGCTTTCGGCGAATGCTCGCGGCTGGCGCCGGTGATGATCATTCGAGTGACGCCCGCATCGCGCGCGCGTTCCAGCACGGCCGAGCGATCGTGGTCGAAGCTGTCGTGAGTGAGGTTGGCGCCGATGTCGATGAGTTGCATGACTGAAGTTTACCGGGCGGCGGTGCGCATCGACGGAGCAAGCGCATCGCCCCGTATCCTTGCCGCGTGAGCACGAAGATCAAATTTCCCATCGATGAACTGTTGCCGGCGATCCGTGAGTCGCTGGCGGTGCATCCGCGTCTGGTACTGGAAGCTCCGCCCGGTGCCGGCAAGACCACGCAGGTTCCACTGGCATTGCTGGACGCGCCGTGGCTGGCAGGCAAGAAAATCGTGATGCTGGAACCGCGCCGCGTGGCCGCGAGAGCTGCCGCTGGCTTCATGGCCAAACAGTTGGGCGAAACGGTCGGCGAGACTGTTGGCTATCGCATCCGTTTCGAGAACAAGGTCTCCGCCAAGACGCGGATTTTGGTTGTCACCGAAGGCATCCTGACTCGCATGCTGCAGGACGATCCGATGCTTGAGGGCGTCGGCGCCGTGCTGTTCGATGAATTCCACGAGCGCCATTTGGCAGGCGACCTTGGCCTGGCCTTGGCGCTGGATGTGCAAGCAGGATTGCGCGAGGACCTGCGCCTCGTGGTGATGTCGGCAACGCTGGATGGCGCACGTTTGGCGCAGGTTCTGGACGCGCCACGGCTGTCGAGCGAAGGGCGCGCGTTTCCGGTGGTCGTCGAGCATTTTCCCGCGCGGCGCGAGGAAGCGTTGGAACACCAAGTGCGCCGCACGGTGGAACACGCATTACTCGCGCATCCCGGCGACGTGCTGGTGTTCCTGCCGGGGCGGCGCGAGATCGAGCGCGTGCAGCGGATTCTTGCGGACGTCGTCAGCAACGACATCGAATTGCTGCAATTGCACGGCGACCTTCCGGTGGAACAGCAGTCACGCGTGTTGCAGCCATCACCCGACAACGCGCGCCGTGTGGTGCTGGCCACCAACGTGGCCGAATCATCGGTGACCTTGCCCGGCGTGCGCGTGGTGATCGACAGCGGCTTGGCGCGTGAGCCGCGCTTCGAGCCAAACAGCGGATTCTCGCGGCTGGACGTGGTGGCGATTGCACGGGCGTCGACCGATCAACGCGCAGGGCGCGCGGGACGCGTCGCTGACGGATGGGCGTATCGGCTGTGGCCGCAGTCGCAGCGGCTGGAGCCGCAGCGCCGCGCCGAAATCATACAGGTCGAACTGGCATCACTGGCGCTGGAATTGGCTGCGTGGGGCAGCGACGCATTGCGCTTCGTGGATCCGCCGCCGCCAGGCGCGTTGGCGGCCGGGCGCGACCTGCTGCGGCGCTTGGGTGCGATGGATGCGGGCGGCATCGTCACGCCGAAGGGCCGGCGCATGCTTGCGCTCGGCACGCATCCGCGTTTGGCCGCGATGTTGCTATGTACGAATGACGCACATCGTCTAGCGCTGGCCTGCGACCTGGCGGCTTTGGTCGAAGCACGCGATCCGCTGCGCACGCGCAGTGACGCATTGGCGCAACGCTGGCAGGTATTGGCGGCGTTCCGTGGCGGCAAAGTCGCGCCGGATGCACATCGCGGCGGATTGCAGGCTATCGCCGCAGCTGCTGTGCAGTGGCGACGACGCCTGCGGTGCGAGGCGAAGCCCGCGCGCGATGTGCCCGCACATGCACTCGGCGATTTGCTGGCGCATGCCTTCCCCGACCGCATCGCACGCCAGCATCCGAGCGATGCCAAGCGCTACCAGTTGGCGAATGGACGCATGATGCAACTGTTCGATGACAGCCCGTTGTATGGGGAGCCGTGGCTGGTGGCCAGCGAACTGCGGTTCGACGCCAAGGATGCGTTGCTGTTGCGCGCGGCACCAGTCGACGAGCGCTATTTGCGTGATGCATTCGCGACGCATTTCCGGGAAGGCGAGGAAGTCCGTTGGGATCCAGACAAGCGCGCATTGATCAGCGAACGAATTGAACGCTTCGATGGCATCGTACTGTCGAGTCGATCCTCCGGTCGTGTTGATCCTGCACAAGCCGCGCGCGCGCTGACGGATGCCGTCGGCTTCCTCGGGCTCGATGCTTTGCCGTGGAACGAGGCCGCGAGTCAATGGCGCAATCGCGTGCAAAGCCTGCGTGCATGGGTGCCGGAGCTTGGCTTGCCTGACCTGGCTGATGCGGCATTATTGGCATCGCTGGACGATTGGCTGTTGCCAGCGTTCGCGGGCAAGACTCGGCTGGATGCGTTGACCGAAGCCGAGCTTACCGAGGCGTTGAAAGCACGTGTCGACTGGTCACTTCGGCAACGCATTGACGCGTTGGCGCCGGTGCGCATGATCGTGCCTTCAGGTATGGAGCGCCGCGTCGAGTACCTGATCAATGAGGATGGCAGCCCGTCATCACCGGTGCTGGCAGTAAAGCTACAGGAACTGTTCGGCCTTGCCGAGACGCCGCGCATCGCCGAGGGACGCATGTCAGTGACCTTGCACCTGCTATCGCCTGCGGGCCGACCGCTTCAAGTCACCCAGGATCTGGCAGGGTTCTGGGCGCGCACCTATCCGGAAGTCAAGAAGGAAATGAAGGGGCGCTACCCGCGTCATCCCTGGCCGGATGACCCTTGGAACTCTACAGCCACGCATCGCGCCAAGCCGCGCGGAACCTGAATCGCGAGTCGCAACGCTCACGTCTCCTAAACGCATGCCTGCACAGACTTGTCGCATGATTTGGAACGACACCGCACTCTTCAGAGGAACCACCATGAGCAAGCTAGACCACGCGCAGGATCGTGCAATGGAATTGATCGGCGAAATCGGCAGCGGCCTCCGCAAGGCGGTTCCCGGCCGGGCCATGCAATGGGTGGAAACGGGCGCTGCACTTGGTGCAATTCGCACAGGCGGAAGGGTCGCAACCAAGTTGGTGCGTCGTAATCCAGTGCTCGCCACTGCGGCGATCGCTGGCGCCGGCTTGCTGTGGTTGGCAGCGCGCCAGCATGCCAAGCGGGTGGAGAAGGGTCCGATCGACGGGACGGCGACTCGGATCGACGCCAAGCCGCGCACGCGTCGCGCACCGAAGCGCAAGACAGCGACAACTCATAGCGATGCTTGATCGAATTTACTGAGCACCCAATCTGGGTAAAGCGCGCCGATACACCGGCGCGCTTTTGTCTTTGGAAGATCCAAACGCAGGTCTTGTCAGCCTGATGCTTCCGGCAATTCGATCACGAAGCAGGAACCACCACCTTCGCGATCCTCATAGCGGAGTTCGCCGCCTGCATTGGCGATGATCTGCTTGGCCAAGGACAGGCCCAAGCCGCTGGAGAGACCGCCCGCAGGATCCACTTCGGTCAGGCGTCGGAATGGCTTGAACAGTTCGCGTTGCAGCGAAGCGGGAACGCCCGGGCCGCGATCCCGCGCCAATAACTTCCAATACCCCGGCGATGCGGGTGTCGATGCCAGTTCCAGCTCGCCCCCGGCCGGTGCATATTTCATCGCATTGCTGACCAGATTCTCGACGACTTGTCGCAAGACTGATTCGGTGATCGAAAGCCGCACCGGTTGTTCCGGTGGATGGATCACCAAGCGCATGTTGAGCGCTTCCAATTGAAGTTCGTAACGCTGCGCGACCCATTGCAGGGTCGCGTGCAGGTCCGCGCTTTGGCGCGGCGCGATCTGCGTGGCGCGAGTTTGGGTTTCAAGGTAGCTGCGGATGTAGCCGATCGCATCCAGCGCGCTTTCATGGATGATCTGCACGTAGCGTGGCACGCGCTCCGGCTTGCAGTCGGGCAGTTGCAGCATTTCGGTGGCGAACAGCACACTGCTCAACGGATTCTTCAGGTCATGGGCGACCAGGTTGACCAGTTCCTGGCGCTCGCGCGCCACCCGCTCCAGGCGGTCTCGGGTGAGCTTCAAGCCGACATGGGCATCCACGCGAGCAAGTAATTCCTCGGGCATGAAGGGCTTGGTGACGTAATCCACCGCGCCGGCATCGAAGGCACGCAGCAATAGATCGCGATCCTGCGCTGCGGTCAGGAAGACGACGGGCACCTTGTGCAAGCCGGGGATTTCACGCAGCGCGGCAAGCAGTTCGAAGCCATCCATGCCCGGCATCATCATGTCGAGCAGGATCAGATCCGGGGCATGTTCGGCGACGGCGGCCAGGGCCTCAGGCCCGCTGTGGGCGGGAATGACGGTGTAGCCCTTGCGGCCCAGCAAGGTGCCGACCACGCGGACGTTCGCCGCTTGGTCGTCGACCACCAGAATCGTGCCGGTATTGCTTGTGTTGGGTGGCGCTTGCGTCATCGGTTGGCGTCCGCACGCCGGTTGTCCCGGCATGGTGCCGACCGGCGCTGACGTTAGCAAATAAACACGCGTTTTCAGGCATCGCCATGGCGATATGCTGAATCATTCAGCTTGCAACGTCGGATGCCTGCTGGATGGCGCGCCACTGGCCCGGCTGCAGGCCGCCGAGCGCATAGCCACCCATGGTCATGCGGACCAGTCGCAGGGTGGGCAACCCGACAGCGGCGGTCATGCGCCGGACTTGGCGGTTGCGACCCTCGCGGATGACCAGTTCGATCCACGCGTCCGGCACGGTCTTGCGAAACCGCACCGGGGGATCGCGCGGCCACAACGACGGGCTGTCGATGCTGCGTGCCCGGGCTGGCAATGTCGGCCCATCGTTGAGCAGCACGCCGTTGCACAAGGCTTTCAGTTGCGCGGGGTCGGGCCGGCCTTCGACTTGCGCCCAGTACGTCTTCGGCTGCTTGTGGCGCGGGTCGGTGAGTTGATGCGCCAGCACACCATCATCGGTCAACAGCAGCAGCCCTTCGCTGTCGAAATCCAGTCGGCCCGCCGCATACACCGCGGGCGGCAGACCGAATCCCGTCAGCGTGGGGCGTGGCGGGGTGCTGCGATCCGTGAATTGGCACAACACTCCATACGGCTTGTTGAAGGCGATCAGCATGTGCTGCGTTCCCGGACGTATCAGTCAGGCTTGTTCATCGAGGCTTGCGGAAGCGAAGCGTCATCCGGTCGCTCTCACCGATCGCCTTGTACTTGGCATCATCGGAAGCATCATGGGTGTTGCTCGGCGGCAACGTCCATACGCCGTTCGGATGATGGGCATCGTCCTTGGGGTTAGCGTTGAGCTCGCTGCTGGCCTCCAGCACGAAGCCGGCATCAGTCGCGTACTTGGTGACTAGTGCCTCGGTCAGGTAGCCGGAGGACTTCATCGTTTCGAGGTCGGTGCCGGGCTTGGCGCGATGATCGACGACGCCGAGTACGCCGCCGGGCTTGAGTGCGGTGAAGAACGCACGGAAGTACGCATCGGTATTGCCGGCAGCGACCCAGTTATGGACGTTGCGGAAAGTGAGCACCACGTCTGTCGTACCCGCTGCCAGTGCTGGCGCCTTGGCATCGAGCTGCACCAGGGTGGCGTTGGCACTGTCCGCACGTGCCGTCAGCTTGTCGCGGAATGCGCTGTTGCGCTTTGCGCCTGCGCTGCCTGCCGCCGCTGCAGGCACCGCGCCGATGTAGTGGCCGTGGGCATTGAGGTAAGCGGCCAGGATCTCGCTATACCAGCCGCCGCCGGGAGTGATTTCGATGACGGTCTGGTTCGGCTTCACACCGAAGAATTCGAGTGTTTGCAGGGGATGGCGGTAAACGTCGCGCGCGCGATTGGTGGCATCACGGCCAGGCGCATCGATGGCCGCCTGCAATGCGGCGGTGGTTGCGGCAGGCGAGGTGGTTGCTTTGTCAGCAACATGCGATGCGGCCATGGAGGTACAGGCACAGGTGGACAGCACGAGTGCCAGGAAAATAGTGGTCCGTTGCATTGCACACTCCATCAAATTCGGAGCCTCAGGGTACGCCATCGCCTGCCCGCGAGCGGCGCATGCTCTGAACAAAACAAAAGAAAATCATGCGGATACGCGATCAAGAAAGCAGTTTGACCGGCTTGCATGACAAACAGAAAACGGCCCGCAATGCGGGCCGTTCGTTTGTGCGTCGAAGTGAAACCCTTGCGTGGACCCGCTCAGTCCAGCGTTTCGAGAATCGCGTTCAAAGTCGCGCTCGGTCGCATTGCCGGCGTGAGTTTTTCCAGGTCCGGCTGGTAATAGCCGCCGATGTCTACCGGCTTGCCCTGCACCGCAATGAGTTCCCCGACGATCTTCGCTTCGTCCGCCACTAGTGCTTCGGCCAATGGCTTGAAGCGCGCGGCGAGTTCGTCATCCACGGTTTGCGCCGCCATGGCCTGCGCCCAATACAGTGCGATGTAGAAATGGCTGCCGCGGTTGTCGATCGTGCCCAGCTTGCGGCCCGGTGAACGATCGTTGTCGAGGAACTTGGCGTTCGCCGCATCCAGTGCATCGGCCAAGATCTGCGCGCGCGGGTTGCCGGTGGTGTTGGCGAGGTGTTCAAGGGATGCCGCCAGCGCCAGGAACTCACCCAGCGAATCCCAGCGCAGGTAGTCCTCTTCGATGAACTGCTGCACGTGCTTGGGCGCGCTGCCACCAGCGCCGGTTTCAAACAGGCCGCCACCGGCCATCAACGGCACGATCGACAGCATCTTGGCACTGGTGCCCAGTTCCATGATCGGGAACAAGTCGGTCAGGTAGTCACGCAGTACATTGCCGGTGGCACTAATGGTGTCCAGGCCTTCGCGGATGCGCGTCAGCGAAAAATGCATCGCTTCGACCGGGCTCAAGATCCGGATCTCCAAGCCGCTGGTGTCGTGATCCTTGAGGTAGGTGGTGACCTTGGCGACGAGGCCGCGATCGTGATCGCGGCGCGGGTCCAGCCAGAACACCACCGGCATGTTCGACAACCGCGCGCGGGTCACCGCCAGCTTCACCCAGTCGCGGATCGGCGCGTCTTTCGTCTGGCACATGCGCCAGATGTCACCGGCCTTGACCGGGTGCTGCAGCAACACGGTGCCGTTCTCGTCGATCACCCGCACAGTGCCGTCGCCACTGATCTTGAAGGTCTTGTCGTGGCTGCCGTATTCCTCGGCGGCCTGCGCCATCAGCCCCACGTTCGGCACGCTGCCCATCGTGGCAGGATCGAATGCGCCGTGTTCCCGGCAATCGTCGATGACGACCTGGTAGATGCCGGCGTAATTGCGGTCCGGGATCACCGCCTTGGTGTCCTGCAGCTGGCCTGCCACGTCCCACATCTTGCCGCTGTCGCGGATCATCGCCGGCATCGAGGCATCCACGATGACGTCGCTGGGTACATGCAGGTTGGTGATGCCTTTGTCGGAATTCACCATCGCCAGGCCCGGGCGATTTTCATAAAGCGCGGCGATATCGGCCAGGATCCCGGCGCGCTGGGCTTCCGGAAGTCCACCGAGCTTGGCGTACAGGTCGCCGATGCCGTTGTTGGGGTTGAAGCCAATCTCGGCGAGGGTCCGCGGATGCTTTTCCAGCACTTCGCGATAGAAGCGCGAGACCACGATGCCGAACATGATCGGATCGCTGACCTTCATCATGGTCGCTTTCAGGTGCAGCGAGAACAGTACCCCGCGCGCTTTCGCGTCCTCGATCTGTGCATCCATGAAATCCGCAAGCGCCTGCGCCGACATCACCGAGGCATCGATCATCTCGCCCGCCAACAGGCTGACCGGTGCGCGTAACGGGAAGCTGCTGCCGGTGACGCTGGTGTACTCGATGCGGACCGTGCTGGGATTGATCAGGGTGTAGGACTGTTCACTGCCGTAGAAATCGCCAGATTCCATGTGCGAGACATGCGACTTCGAATCACCGGACCATGCGCCCATCCGATGCGGATGCTTGCGCGCGTAGGCCTTCACCGAAGCCGGCGCGCGGCGGTCGGAATTGCCTTCGCGCAGGACCGGGTTGACCGCGCTCCCCATGGCTTTGCCATAACGCGCCTTGATGTTCTGTTCGCGCTCGCCCTGTGGCTCGTCCGGATAGGCAGGCAGCGCGTAGCCTTTTGCCTGCAGTTCGATAATCGCGCCCTTCAGCTGCGGCACCGAGGCGCTGATGTTGGGCAGCTTGATGATGTTCGCTTCCGGCGTGGTCGCCAGCTTGCCGAGCTCACGCAAGTCGTCGCTGTTGCGCTGGTCGTCCGGCAGCAGGTCGTTGAACTGGGCGATGATGCGCGCCGCCAGGGAGATATCGCGGGTTTCGACCGCGACGTCGGCGGTGCGCGCATAGGCCTGCACGATCGGCAGGAAAGACGCGGTAGCCAGCAGCGGCGCTTCGTCGGTCAGGGTGTACAGGATCTTCGAGGTCATGGCGGCAGTCGCATTCGGAAGACCACCATTGTCGCCCTTGGCCGGTGCGGCGGCAAAGCGCGTGGCCGCCAACCTCCGTCAACACGATGGATGCATGCCCAATAAAAAGGGGCGCAGCTTTCGCCACGCCCCGTCTGTATACGCACGGTGGCGAGACTTACTTCACTTGGAACTCGCGGGTCTGCACGACCGCGCCATCCAGCATGATCTCGACCTTGTACTTGCCGGTTGACCAGCCATCGGGCTTGCTGATCTGGAAATCAGTGACGCCGTCACCCGCTACCGTGAGGTCCTTGCTTTCCTCATGCACGGTCTGGTTGCTGTCGACGTGGGTCCATTTCGCGCCCACCTTGCTGGCAACCGAGGCTGCTGGATCGCTGGTGCCAGTGGAGACTGCGGCGTAAATGGTGTCGCTCGGCTTGAACGTGGTCATCGGCGCGGTGACGCGCATGTCGGCGCCTACTGCATTGCCCAAGTCGACGCTGTTGACCATCGCCGTGGCGGTTGCCATCGCAGGCGGTGTGGCGGCTGGCATCGGCGCCGGTTCACTTGCCACCGGCGGCAACGGCGCGGGTTCTTCCTTCTTCTTGCAGCCGACAAGCGCAACGCTGCCCAGCAATGCGGCCAGTACGGCCATCTGGAGTGGATTGGATTTCATGGGGGAGTCCTCGAAGGGTGGTCGAAAGTAGGGTGGTCGAAAATGGGTTGAAAGAAGATGTCAATCAGCGGCGGGGATGCGCAGGACTTGGCCGGGACGGATGCGGTCGGGGTTATCCAACTGGTCGCGGTTGGCGTCATAGATCTGTTGCCAGGCGGGTTTGCCATAAAAGTGCTTGGCGATGTGCGACAGGGTGTCGCCGCTGACCACCGTATAGTTTTGTTCGCCGCCTGCGGATACTTCGGTCGAACTGATGCCACCTTGCACGTTGCTGAAATCGGGCTTGCCGTTCTGGCTCATGGATGCTCCATGGTGCATTGGGTACGTGGGCGAAAGCGTCCACGGGTGTGGACAGTGCCACGGCAACTGTTAAGAACACATGTTGGTGCAGCGGCCGTTACTGCCGTTCGCTGCGGCCGAACAAGGGTGGTGCGGAGCCCGGCGTAGCGCGCCATGGATTGATGTCCAAGCCGCCACGGCGGGTATAGCGCGCTTCCACCGACAGCCATCGGGGCCGGCAGCGCGCGGATACGTCGATGAAGATGCACTCGACGCATTGTTCGTGGAACCCGGCATGGTCGCGGAAACTTGCGAGATAGCGCAGCAACGACGCGCGGTCGATGCGCGGCCCGCGATAAGCGATGAACACATCGGCCCAATCCGGTTGCCCGGTCACCGGACAATTCGATTTCAGCAATGCGCTGTGCAGGACTTCCTCGACGAGGTCATCGCTGCCCGCGGCCAGCAGCGCAGCATCGGGCGGACCGTAGCAGTCGATGTCGATGTCCAACACATCGATGCTGGCTGCATCCGGCGTGTCGAATGGTGACAGGCCGAAGTCCAACGTGACCTTGACCCCGGCGGCAGCGGAAAGGTCGGCTTCCACCTGCGCGCGGAAGTGTTCGGCCGATTCGAAACGGGTGGCGTTGCAGGAATTCAGATACAGCTTGAGTGACTTGGATTCGATCAGGTTCGGGGAGTTAGCTGGAATCAGCAGGGTCGCGGTAGCGACTTGCGGTTTGCCCCGCGTGTCGAGCCAGGACAATTCGTAGGCATGCCAACGGTCGATCCCGGTGAACGGCAGCGCGGCGCCCGCGGCGATCCCGAAGCCCTCACGGCCCAGTGCGCGCGGGATGGGGTACAGCAGGCCCGCATCGAACTGGCGGGGGTAGGCGGCCTCGCGCCCGAGCAATGAGTGCTCAGGGGAATGCGCTGGTGGGTGGGTGTGTTCGTTCATGCGCTGCAAAGATTACTTGACCTTGAACTCGACGAGCACGGGACACGCATGATGCTGGCCTGCCGATAATGGCGCGGCGCGTATTGCCGGCCATCCTGCGCGCTCGGAGCAATGCCGGGGCAAGCGTGGCCATGGCAGCCAACCTCGTCAACTGCGATGTTCTTGGGCCAGGTAGTCAGCCGAGCGCATCTCGATCAGACGCGAGGCCGTGCGCTCGAATGCGCCGACCAGACGTTCGCCCGCATACAACGCGGGCGGCTCCGCATCGGCGGTGCAGACCAGGTTGACGTGGCGATCGTAGAGTTCGTCGATGAGGGTCACGAAGCGCCGCGCCGCGTCGTCGCGATCACCATCCATGCGCGGGATACCGCCGACCAGGACGGTATGGAATTCGCGTGCGATCTGGATGTAATCGCCACTGCCGCGGGGGCCTTCGCATAACGCGGTGAAGTCGAACCAGCACATGCCCTTGCAGCGCGCGCGCACCGGCACCCGCCGACCGTCAAGCTCGATGCCGGCATCGCGATGGGCATCGTCGGCACCCAGCGCACGCCAGCGGTCCTGTAGCCAAGCGTCGGACTGGGCATCCAATGGCGCGCGATAGATCGTCGAACGGCTCAGCGCGCGCAGCCGATAGTCTTCCTCGCTGTCCAGGTGGACGATGTTGCAGCGTTGCTCGATCAAGGCAATCGCCGGCAGGAAGCGCACGCGCTGCAAGCCGTCCTTGTAGAGAGACGATGGTGCGGCATTCGAGCTGGTAACCAGCACGACGCCTTCCGCAAACAGGCGTTCCAGCAAGCGCGTCAGCAACATCGCATCGCCAATGTCGCTGACAAAGAACTCATCCAGTACGAGTACCCGCAGCGTCGCGCCCCACTGGCGCGCGATGGCCGCCAGCGGGTCGCGTTCGCCGGCATGCTGGCGGAGGCCGGCATGCACTTCGCGCATGAAGCGATGGAAATGCGTGCGGCGCTTGCCCTCGATGGGCAGGCCTTCGTGGAACAGGTCGATCAGGAAGGTCTTGCCGCGGCCCACGCCGCCCCACAAATATAGGCCGGCGACCGGTGCTGGTGGATCGCCGCCGAACATGCGTTTGAACAGGCCAGGCGTCGGTGCAGGTGCGGACACCGCGAGATGGATCCGGTCGAGCTCAGCCAATGCCGGCAGTTGCGCCGGATCCTGCAGCCAGTCACCGCGCGCCACGCCCGCGGCGTAGCGTTGCGAGGGCAACATCGGATCAGACATCGGCAACTGCGGCAGCGGGTAGCCACGCCGACACGCCATGCTTCACCGCACCACGCAGGTCGATCAGCTTGCGATGGAAGAAATGCCCCGCGCCGGGCATCAGCACCAGTTGTGGCGGCATGGGCAAGGATTCAACCCAGGCACGCACCGCATGCGCATCGACGATGTCGTCGTCCTCGCCCTGGATCACCAGCCATGGGCAGGCGGGTAATGTGATGTCGTCGAATGACCACGTCCGGCCGACCGGCGGCGCGATCGAAAGCAGCAATTGCGCGCCGAGTTCGTCGGCGCCGCGCAGGCTGATCCATGCACCGAAGCTGAAACCGGCCAGCCACAACAGCTTGTCCGGATGGTGCGTTTTCGCCCACGCCGCGACTGCACGCAAATCGTCGAGTTCGCCACCACCATCATCGAATGTGCCCTCGGACTGGCCCACCCCACGGAAGTTGAAACGCAAGGTGGTCGCGCCGCATTCGCGCAGCGCGCGGCTGGTCATGGTCACCACCTTGTTATGCATGCTGCCGCCTTCGGTCGGCAGCGGGTGGCAGATGATCGCCAGCAGTGGGCGCGGATCGGCATCAGGTTGGTCGAGCGATGCCTCGATGCGGCCGGCGGGGCCTTCGATGAAAAAGCTCGTCGCGGTCGCGGCAAGCGCGCTGGTGGAAGACTCAGTCATGGCGCCATGATGCAGCAAAGGGTGTCTGCGACCCGTGGCCAACCCGGGAAACAACAACGCCGCCCGTAGGCGGCGTCCTGAAAATGGGTGGCGCGCATTATTTACTCTGCGAAACCATCCATTCAACCGTGGCCTTGACCTGGTCGTCGGTCAGCGCGGGGTTGCCACCCTTGGGCGGCATCACGCCGACACTTCCCGTGTAGCCGCTGATCGCATTCTTGATCAGCATGTCGATTCCCTGCGACGCGACGCGGGCGCCAATCCCTGCCGCTTCCAGCTTGGGTGCGCCACCCGCGCCCGAGGTATGGCAGCCAGTGCACAGGTTGCCGAAGACTACGCTGCCGTCCATCGTGCCGCCGTATGCGACCTGCGATGCCGCAGCACTGGCGGCGACCTTCATGGCGTCGGCTTGGGCTGCGGCGCCGGTTGCGCCGGCATAGACCTCACCGACAGGGGCAATGCGGTTGAGCACGCGCTGCTCGGCAGCCGGATCTACGTCGCGCTTCATCTGGCCGTTCAGATAATGGGCAAAGAGGATCAGGCCGAGGGTCAAACTCGCCAGGAAGGCGATGACCATCGAGAAATGCTTGAGAAATTCCTGATCGTGATTGCGCACAGTCCACCTTCTGTGTGGAGGCCTGTCGAGGCCATCTAACCGCGGATTATCCCAGAAACAGACCGAATCCTGCCAGCGGCCTGCAAGGTCGCAGCAACTGCGACCCGGACCCGGCACACTTCAGGCCATGTCGCCTGTCTCCCTTCCGCCCGTCCAGCAGCTTGCCGTGTTCCGCGCCAGCCGGCTGGAAAGGTTGCTGGCGCCGATGCAGATCCTGTTGCAGTCACAGGGCCCGGAACACCCGCTGACGCCGGTGCAGGTGGTCGTTGGCCATGCCGGCTTGCGGCCGTGGCTGCTGGGGCAAATGGCGCGCGAAGCCGGCAGCGAAGGGATCGCCGCCAACATCGAAGTCATGTTGCCCAGCACCTGGCTGGAACGCCTGGCCAAGGACGTGCTCGGCGAGTCCGCGGTCGCGCTGGCACCGTACCGGCGCGAAATCCTGCGCTGGCGTATCCATGCGCTGCTGCCGCAGGTCCCGCTTGCCGAGGTGCAGGCCTATCTGGCGGGCGGCGATGCGGCCCGCCGCCGGTTCCAGTTGGCCGATCATCTGGCCGGGTTGTTTGGCCGCTACAGCCTCTATCGTCCCGACTGGCTGGCAGCGTGGGCGCGCGGCAACGACCGCATCCCCGCCGAAGCGCGGAACTCGCCGCTGCCCTGGCTATGGAAAAAACTGCGCGCCGAAATCGGCGAACCGCATCGTGGTGAGCGCTTGCAGCAACTCGCTGCAGCGCTGGCGGGAGGCGAGCGTGCGCCGGATGATGGCTCGGCCCTGCATTTGTTCGGCATCAGTCACCTGTCACCGGTTGAACTGGCGGTGTTCGCGGCGCTGTCGGTACAGCGCCCAGTGGCGCTGTATCTGCCTGACCCCTGCCGAGCGCGCGACTGGATCCTCGGCCTGCCGGCGGACCGGGCGTGGTTGCATGATGCGTGGGCCAGCGGCCAGTCGGACCAGGCCGATGCCGCGTTCCTGGCGCAGCCGCACCCGCTGCTCGCAGCATGGGGGCGGATGGGCCAGGAATTCCTGTTGGCACTGGAAGACCATCAGTTGTTGGCCGACGTCCGCGATGCCGGCGATGGCGAAGGGGTCACCTTCGGTAGCTCCCCAAATCGCCTGCAACGGCTGCAGCAAAGCCTGCGCCAGAACAATGTCGCCTTGCTTGCGCCTGCGCTGGACGCCGCCGACGCCCGCGGCGATGCCAGTCTGCGCGTGCATGCCTGCCACACCCGCCTGCGCGAACTTGAAGTGTTGCGGGATGCCTTGTTGGACGCGCTGGCCCAATCACCCGACCTCACCGCCGCGGACATCGTGGTGATGGCGCCCGATATCGCGGCCTACGCGCCCTTGCTGCCTGCGGTGTTTGGCGAACCCGGCGTGGCCATGGCGCCGCTGCCCTATCACTTGGCCGATGTCCCGCTAACTGCGGCGCATCCTTTGCTGCAGGCCTATGCCCGACTGCTCGACTTGCCGCTATCGCGTTTGCCAGTAGCCGAAGTAGTGGATTTGTTGCGAAACCCGGCCGTCATGCTGCGCTTCGGGCTGGACCCGGGTGGCGTCGCTCGGATCGAAGGCTGGCTGCGCCAGGCCAATGTGATCTGGGCACTGGATGCGGCACAGCGCGTGCGCGAAGGGCTTCCCGAGACTGCGACGCACAGCTTTGCCTGGGGCGTCGACAGGTTGCTGGCCGCGCATGTGTTCGGCCATGTTGATGACGCCGTGACATTACCGGAAGGCTCGCTGCTGCCGGCCGAAGCCGCGATCGAAGGTCCACAGGCCGGCGAACTGGGCGCACTCGACGCGCTGTTGACGCTGCTCGCCGAGTGGCAACGCGATGCCACCCAACCGCGAGCGGCCAGCGCGTGGGCGCGGCGCATGGAACTGCAACTCGATGCGTTGTTCCGGGTGCCGCTGCAGGACACCGCAGGCAACGAAGCGCTGGGCGTCGTGCGAAGCCTCGTGCGTGAGCTTGCCGATTTGCCCGCCAAGGCCGGCATGGATCCGGAGCTGGACTACGCCGTGGTCCGGGAGCTCCTGCAGCAAGGCCTGCAGGCGGTGCCGGCGCGGCAGCGGTTCCTGTCTGGCAGCATGACCGTGTGCGGCATGGTCCCGCAGCGGGCCATCCCGTTTCGGGTGATCGCAGTACTGGGGCTGGACGAAGGCGCGTTCCCGCGCCCCGACCGCGGCGATGGGTTGGACCTGATGGCGCGCCATCGCCGCAGCGGCGACCGCGGCCTGCGCGACGACGACCGTTGGCTGTTCCTGGAAACCGTGATGGCCGCGCGCGACCGCCTGCACCTGAGTTACATCGGCGAGGGCGTGCGTGATGGCAAGCCGCGCAACCCGGCGGCACCTTTGGCGGAACTGATGTCGGCGCTCGATCAGCACGCTCCGCCGCAGCCAACTGCCGAAGGCGAGGTATCGACACCGCAGCGCCCGTGGTGGATACGGCATCCCTTGCAACCCTTCGACCCGCGCTATTTCGATGGCCGGGATGCGGCATTGTTCAGTCATCGCGACGCATTCGCCTTGGCCTCGAATCCGGGTCAAGCAACGCCAACTGTGTTCGCCGACTTGCTAAAGCCGCTGAACGAGAACACTTCGACGGTACCAATTGCGGAGTCACTGCCGATTGCGACGGTGCTCAGCTATTTCCGCGATCCCGCCCGGCAACTGTTGCGCGACGGCCTCGGGCTGCGTCTTGACGCCGGCGACCAGCACGATATTGAAGAACCGCTCGACGCGACGGTGCCGGCCATCGCCCGGCTGCCACAACGCTTGCTGCGAATGGCCATCGAGGAAAATTTGACGACGATGCCGGAACAGCCGCCCGCATGGTTGGCCGATGCCGGCGTGCTCGCCAGCGGGCGTCCCGGTGATCTGGCGTGGGAAGAAAAGTTGCGTGATCCCGGCAATGTCGTTCTTCAGATAGCGCGCGAGTTGCCCCTGTTCAAACAAGGCTGGCCGAAACCATGGCCGATTGTCGATGCTTCGCTCGAAGGATTTCACTGGGCCGGCCGGCTGCCCGATGTCGTCATCGGGCCCAATGGCGCGCCTTGCGTGCTCGCGCTGCAACCGGGCAAACCGCTGAAGGAGCTGGACTACGCCAAGAGTATCCCGCTGTTCCTGCAATGGGCGCTATTGCGGCTTGATCCCGCGCTTGCGGATAGGCCTGTCGAAATTACCTGGTTGCTGAAGGAACTGCCCGGTGACGACGCACCTTGGCATGCGTGGGAACAGGCATGGCAGCACGCCGATGTTCCGCTCCGTCACACCATGCGTGCACAGCTCACCGCCAGCGTCATCACACTAATGTCGATGTTCGTGCAAGCGCAGCACCAGCCAACGACATATTTTCCGAAGACGGCATTCGCCCGCGATTTCAACGGTGCGTGGATGGGCGGCTTCAACCGCAAAGGGGAGCGTGATTACGCACCGGGCTACGCGCGGTTGCTTGCTGGCGAAATCACGTTTGCCGATGATGCCGAAAAGGTCGCATTGCAGGCCATGGTCGATCGCATCGAAGGCGCACTCGCGTTGCCGCTGCCACAGGAAACGGCCGCATGAGCACGTCCGACTGGCGCGCACTCAACCTGACGGCAGGCGGGCGCAGCCTGGTGGAGGCGAGTGCCGGCACCGGCAAGACTTGGACGATTGCCGCGTTATATATGCGCTTGCTGCTGGAGCCGCGCGATGGCGGCGCGATTGGACCGCGCGGGATTGTGGTCTCCACGTTCACCGATGCCGCCGCCCAGGAGTTGCGCCAGCGGATCCGTTCGCGCCTGCAGGGCGCTCAGGAATTTCTCGCGCACGCACGCTCTGCACCTGAAACACTGCTGGCTGCCGACCTGCATGACGACGAAGTCTTGCGGTGGTTGCGCAACCTCTGCCTGACGTCCGATGGCAATGCGGACACAGACAAGATCGAGGCCTTCCACCTGCGCCTGCAAATGGCATTGGCGGAGCTCGACCAAGCGCCCATCGGCACCTTGCATGCGTTGTGCAGCCGCATCCTGCGCGAACAACCCTTCGCCAGCGGCATGGGCTTTGGCCAGATCGAACTGGTTGCCGGCAATGCGCTGGATGGCGAACTCGCCGACGATCTGTGGCGGCAACTCGCGCAATCGCCAGAGCCGTTGTCGCCGGAACAGCATGCATGGTTCGATGCCCGCAGGAAAAAATTGACGGGTGCATTGACCGATGCCTTGAAGCCGGGCGTCGAAGTGCCGTGTCTGCCGGCCCCGGACATCGCGTCGTTGCTGCAGCAGGACATGGCTGTTGCACTTCGCGAATATGAAAACGATGCAGCGTGGTTCCAGCGCGCAAACAGCAAATGGCGGAAAGGTCTACGCGGTCTTGCCGATTGGATCGAGCGAAATGACGCGCTTGCGATGATCGAGGCGAATGCGCTGGAGGCGCTTGGAGAGCTGATCGGAAAACAGATCAAGCCAGCCCGTCTAGCCGAAGCGCAAGTCGACGACGTCTTCGTGTTTGCACAGCACGCCGCGAAGGTGCTCTCCTCAGCACCGGAGATTCTCCGCGCGCGCGGGCTGGCGCAATTCGCGCCACAGCTTCGCGAACGTCGTGATGCGCGCCTGCAGGCACGCGGGCAACTCAGCTTCGATGCGGTCATTACGCGCGTGCATGCCGCCTTGCTGTCATCGCCGAATCTCGCCGATGAACTACATGCGCAATGGCCGGTGGCGCTGG
Organism: Thermomonas sp.; assembly: GCA_039919235.1. Lineage (GTDB taxonomy): Bacteria > Pseudomonadota > Gammaproteobacteria > Xanthomonadales > Xanthomonadaceae > Thermomonas. The sequence goes on from JBDSGA010000246.1 coordinate 19,251, forward strand.
TTGACGAATTCCAGGACACCGACCGCCTGCAATTCGAAATCCTTGATCGAATCCATCGCAATGCTGCGGGCAATCCGCGCGGGCGGCTGGTGATGATCGGGGACCCCAAGCAGGCGATCTATCGCTTCCGTGGTGGCGACATCGACGCCTACCTGCGCGCCGCCGCCAATGTTGATCCCGAAGATGTGATGCACCTGGACACCAACCATCGTTCGTCGCGCGGCTATGTCGAAGCCTGCAATGAACTGTTCGATATTGCGGGCCATCATTTGTCCGCCGACCCGATGCACACCATCGAATATCGCGATGTGCTGGCCAGTACGCGTCGCGATGACA
>JBDSGA010000247.1:0-5354 GCA_039919235.1 Thermomonas sp.
GGCGATAGAAGTGGCGCCAGATTCCCAGCACCAGCAGCATCGGGATCCACCAGGTTCCGGTGGCCCAATAGAACACGGTGAAGCCCTTGATGAAGGGTTGCAGCGACAGCAGGAACGGCGCGTGTTCTACGTTGACGATCAGCAACGAGCCGGCGAGAGTGGAAATCGCCATCGCGCCCATGTTGATCCAGTACGGCGGCGACAGGTCACCGGGTTCGAAAGTGAAAAACGTGTAGCGGTAGAAGATCAGCGACATCATCCAGATGTAGAGCATCCCGCCCCACAGCCACATCGACAGTGCGAAGAAATTCAGCTCAAGTTTCCAGGGCTGGCCGATGCGTGCGGCCAGCAACGCACCGAGCACGGCAATCGATTGGGTAGCGACAACCGCCAGTAACCAACCGCCATTGATGCCGTTCTCCAGGCGCGGCTTGCTGCGCTTGACCGTGAAAATGGTGAAGATGGTGTAGGTCAGGACAATCCACAGCGTGATCGCCAGCCACCACAGCCCCAGTGCCAGGTTCAGGTTCTCGCCCAGCAGAAGGCATTGGCTGCCAAGCACGCTGGTGGCGGCCACAATGGTGAAATAACCGGGTGCGCGCAGGTGGTCGACGATGTCATCAAGCATCGCCTTGCGGTGCCACAGCAGACGTAGACCGAACAGAGCCCATACCACCACATAAAACACCCAGTTGATCGCGAACAACGCCCGCGCAAGTGATTCGAAACCCAGCCGGTAAGCCGCGATGGAAATGATCCCGGTCGACATCACCATCGCGAAATACGCGGGTGACAAGCCTGCCAGACCGGGCAGTCGCATCGACAGGCGTGTCATCGGCGATGCGGTATTGGGCGCGGAAGGCATGGGCGTCCTGTTGTCGGATGCACCGGATGCCGATCAGAACGGCAAGGTGACCTTGCCCATGTGACCCAGCAGAAGGAACAGCGATACCATCACCGCGTTCAAGGCCCAGGCGACGGTGAGCCAGCGCGCCAGGTAGCCCCAGAACTCATTGCGGACGTTCAGTGCATCCACCCAGATCGTGTGCATGATCCAGGCCGTGTAGACGAGGAAGCCGGCAAGCATCATCCCCACGATCGGTGTGCTGACCTCGCGGTAGAAGTACAGGATCGCGCCGAACAGGACTTGGCTGGCAAGCACGCCGTATAGCCAGAACACCACCCACAGCTGGGTGCGGCCACGTGGTTCGATGGGCAACGGCGGTGCGGTCATGGCGAACTCCATTGCGGGAATCTGACTTTGTCGGTGGTGCCAGCGGCGCCGCCGGGATGACGATGGCGCATGCGCGGCATCATTGCCGCTCCAGCTGGATCAGGTCGCCGTGGCGATCGATGGCAAGAAATTCGCCGATGCGGCCGCCCTTGATCGCTTCCACCATCAGCTGCATCGGTTGCACCGCCTCGTCACTGTTTGGCGGATGGCCGCTGCGGCCGGACATCGCCGCCACGAACAGGATGTCCCAGTCGATCCCGGTCAGGCGCGATTCCTCGGCCAGGGCGGCGAAGTCGCGGATCTCCTCGGGTGCCTTGTCCACGCACAACGCCGGCGCCAGCGCACCGCCTTCGCCGCGTTCGAAGCGGGCGATTTCTTCCGCGGTGGCATCGCGCGGCAATTCCGCACTGGCGAACACCAGCAACAGGCGTTGTGGCTCCGGCTGGGAGCGCGCGGCTTGCAGCAGGCTGGAAAAATCATGCAGCGACATAGCGTGCAGCCTCTCGAAGACGGATGGCATGACAACTCATGCCAATCTCCATCGTCCGGATTTTCACGCGGAAGGGCGAGGTCGGCATTGATCCAGATCACATTGGCGTGCCGTAGGTTGCGTGCCGCATCGCAGCAACCATGCGAGGTTCCTGACCGGACATCCTTATTACAGTCCCGCATCCATCGTGGCGCGCGTCAGCCGCCGGCGTCCTGATGCGCCAGCGGAACCGGGCTTTCCGAGCCGGCCTTTCGCACTCGACCGATGATCCAGTGGGCGGCTGCCAGCGAAAACGCGGGCGCGGCCACCGCCGCAAGAAACGCCGACAGCGGCACCGGGATGAAACCGAACCAGCGCGCAGGCACCGGAACCAGGGTCAGGCAGGCCAGCAGGGCGAGTGCAACAACCAGGGTGATCCAGAACGCGACATTGGTGGGGCGCGCGATACCGCTGCGCGATGGCGCCAGATGCCAATGCACCAACGCGATGTTGCACGCCACCAACGCAGAGAATGCCAGCGCCGCGGTCTGCGGTGGTGCCAATGCCGCGCGCGACGCAATCACGTACACCAGCAGCACCAGTGCGAATGCCGATGCGCCGAGCAGCAAGCTCGTCGCGAGCGTCCGCAGGTCAAGCAACGGGGTGCTTGCCGGCCGCGGCGGGCGGCGCATCAGGTCAGGTGCGCCTGGCTCGCGCTCGAACACGATCGAGCATGCAGGATCGATGACCATCTCGAGGAACACCACGTGCAGTGGCAACAGGATCAGCGGCGTCCCCAGCAACAGCGGTAGCAGGGCCAAGCCTGCGATCGGGACGTGCACCGCGACGATATACCGGGTTGCGCGCTGGAGATTGGCAAAGATCGTGCGCCCCATCCGGATTGCGCGTACGACCGACGCGAAGTCGTCGTCGAGCAGCACGATGGATGCCGCTTCGCGGGCGACGTCGGTGCCGCGTCCGCCCATCGCCACGCCGACATGGGCGGCCATCAGCGCCGGTGCGTCATTGACGCCGTCGCCGGTCATGGCCACCACCTCACCCGCCTCTCGCAATGCCTGCACCAGCCGCAGCTTGTGCTCGGGGCGCACGCGCGCAAATACATCCGTGCGCGCCAGCAATGCACGCAGCGCATCTGCATCCAGTTGCTCGAGCGTTGCGCCCAGCGTCACTTCGGGACGATCGGATATCCCGGCGGCTATTGCTATGGCACGTGCGGTCTCGATGTGGTCACCGGTCATCAGCACCACCCGCACACCCGCCGCGCGGGCCTCGGCGACCGCAGCCGGAACTTCCGCACGCAGCGGATCTGCGAAACCCAACAAGCCGCGCCATGTGAACGATTGATCCTGCAGGCTGGCAGGCGCATCCGTATTCGTCGTCTGCGCATCGGCCACTGCAAGCACGCGCAGCCCTTCGGCAGCCATCGCCGCGGCATTCGCCAGGACTCGCGTGCGGTCTTCGCCTGCCAGCCCGCACAGGGCGGCTACCGCTTCCGGCGCGCCCTTGCAGGCGAGCAGGAGGCCGGGCTGATCCTTTCGGCGCCAAGCGGTCGCGTAGGCCGGGAGGGCCGGCGTCACCGGATAGCGTTTGAGGTTTTCCAGATCCTCGCAGGAGGAATCCAGCGGGTGCGCCAATGCGACGGCATGAACCGCGCGGTCCATAGGGTCGAAGCCATCCGCATCGCTGGCCAGCGCCGCACACCGAAGCAGCGACAGGCTGTCGCTATCCAGCTCCTCGTCGGCCGTGCGCGGCATCCCGCCGTCGGTCAACAGTCGGGTCAGCGCCATCCGGTTTTCGGTGAGCGTGCCGGTCTTGTCGGTGCACAGCACCGTCACCGATCCCAGCGCCTCGATCGCCGGCGGGCGTCGCACCAGCACGCGCAGCCGCGCCATCCGCCAGGCGCCCAAGGCCAGGAACACCGTGAGCACGACCGGGAATTCCTCCGGAATGGTAGCCATCGCCAAGGTGATGCCCGCCAGCAGCGCATCCAGCCAGCCACCACGAAGCGTGAAATACAACACCGCCACCAACACGCAAGACGCGATGCTGGCTGCCGTGAACCACAGCACCAGACGCCGGATTTCGTGCTGCAGCGGGGTGGCCTCCCTGTTCAGCCCGCCGAGGCTGGCGCCAATGCGGCCCATCTCGGTGCCGGATCCGGTCGCGATCACTTGGGCCATCGCTTGGCCGCGTACCACCAGCGTCCCTGCATGGATGCGCGCGGCTTCGTCGTCGGTACCAGGCGCGCGTGCCACGGGAACGGATTCGCCGGTCAGCAGCGATTCGTCGATGTGCAGGTCGCTGCTCTCCAGCAGCTTCGCGTCCGCCGGCACGCGATCCCCCTCGGCCACCTGCACCACGTCGCCGACCACCAGCGAGGTGGCCGGCACGCGCTGCAGCGCGCCGTCGCGCCACGCGATCGCCCAGGGACTGCTGAGGTCACGCAGCGCCTGCAGGGCATTCTCGGCGCGCATCTCCTGGTATAGCGTCAATCCGACAACCAGCAGCACGGAAAGTCCCAGCGCTGCGGCATCGCGTGGTTCGCCCACACTCAAGTACAGCACGCAGGCGGCGATGAGCAGCAGCAGCATCGGCTCGCGCAGCACGCTGGCCAGGATCCTTGGCCAGTGCCGCTGATCTGGCTGCGGCTGTGCGTTGGGTCCGTCACGCGACAGCCGATGTGCGGCTTCCGATGCAGACAGGCCGTTCATTGTGGAAGACGTTTGGTTGGCAATCGATTGACGCTCATGGCGTGCATGCAGAGCATGCCTCCTAGACTAGCAGCGCCTGCATGCGTCGAGCGAGATAGTCGAAATAACGTTCGATGTAGCTGATGCCGTTTTCTCGATCCAGCAGGTACGGATTCATCAGGGTATGGCGCAGGATCACCAGGCGGTCGTCGTGCTCGCCGCCCAGCGTGGCCGGGTCGATGTCCAGCGCAAGCAGGATGCGCTGCATCTCGGTGTCACCCAATGCCTCGGGTCGCAGTGTGGTGACCGAGCCGAAAAATTCGCGACTTTGTATCGGCTCGCGTGGATCGCTGCGCAGTTCGTCGTGCAGGCGGCGGACGAAGGCATTTGCCCGGCCCAGGTCGCGGTTGCCAGTCGGGTTGAGGGCGAGGCAGACCAGGTTGCTGTCGGGCGTAAACGGCACCAGCACCTGGCACAGGCTCGCGACTTCGCCGGCAAACTGCCGCGCACGCGTGTCGAAGGCTTCCGCCGCGACGATTGTCTGCGCCTGCAGCCGGCCCAAACCATCATGGTGCAGAGGCAACACCTTGTGAGTGACATAGGCCGCGGCGGCGGTCGCGCCCGGCTTGGAGCCTTCCGGAATGAACTGGCCCAGGTTGCGATAGCGCGCCAGGTAATTGGCTGGCGTGGCGTCATGGAAGACGTAGTCTGCGGCCTCGCTCAGCAGCGCGGTCGCGCGGTGGTCACGGCAGATGAAGGCGCCGGAGCCATACGGCAGGTAGCCGAGCTTGTGCGGATCCACCGTCACCGAATCCGTCCGCGCCAGTGCGCCGAATGCCGCATGCACTTCGGTGGACGGGAACATGCTGAAGCCCGCGCCGACCTCGTCGCGCGAACGCAGGCTGCCGTCTTCGTTGCGGAACAGGGTGGCGAGATAGCC
>JBDSGA010000248.1:0-2762 GCA_039919235.1 Thermomonas sp.
GCTTTTTATCGAGCTCCCAATCGCCGGCCTGGCGCAGCAGCGTGATCAAGCTCAGGCGTTGGTTGGTCAGTCCCAGCTGGCTGGCCTTGAGGGTTTCATCCAACAAGGTGGTGCGTTCCCCGTAGGCGCGACGCAGGTCGGCTTCGGTCATGTAGGACTCGACCATGGCAAGGTCGCGACGTTGCTGGAGGGCCTCTGCTTCAGCCAGACGTCGGGCGACATCGGCTGCCGCCGCCGCCTCACCGCGCTCGGCATCATTCAAGGCGCGCGCCACTTCGGCCGTCGCAAGCCCGCTCTTGGTGCTGATCTCGGTACGTGCGGCGTTGGCAGCCTCCGCAGGTAGCGCATCGCCGCAGACCTTGCGTCCATTCTGGTTCCAGCAATACACCTTTTTATGCGCCACTTGTGCGTGGACGATGGCACTCATGCCAAAGCCGACACCAAGCGCCAAGGCCGTTGCGGTGAATATCATTGGACGGTGATGCACCATGACAGCCCCCTGTGGCAGTCGCGAAGCGTTCATGCGGTCGTGCCGTAGCGTGCGCGATAGGCAAGCAGGGCATCTCGTTGGGCCACAAGTTCGGCGGTTTTGCCCGCAAACGCAAGCAAGTCATCCAATCCGGCCACCGCAATCACCGGGATTGAGTGCTCGGCGGAGACTGCTTGTGCCGCCGATCTGGGGTCATTGTCGCCCGCGCGTTCCTGGCGATCCAGCGCAATCACGATTCCGGCGGGCGTACCGCCTGCCTCAGAAATGATCGCCAGCGCCTCGCGGATCGCGGTACCGGCGGTAATCACGTCGTCGACGACCAGCACGCGCTTGCCTGCCAGCGGAGCGCCGATCAGGCAGCCACCCTCGCCATGGGCCTTGGCTTCCTTGCGGTTGAAGGCCAGTGGCAGGTCGCGTCCGCGGCGCGCATATTCGCAGGCCAGCGCAGTGGCCAGTGGGATGCCCTTGTAGGCGGGACCGAACAGGAGGTCGAACGCGCCAATCGCGTCAGCGATGTTGGCGGCATCCAGCGCATCGGCATAACAAGCGGCCAGCTCCGCCAGTAGCGCACCCGAATCGAAGCGGCCGGCGTTGAAGAAATACGGGCTGGTGCGGCCCGACTTGAGCGTGAATTCGCCGAAGCGCAGCGCCTCGGCGCGCATCGCCAGTTGCAGGAAGCGTGAGCGGTGATCGTCCATGCTGCTAGTGTCCACGATGTGGCGGCTTTTCCGCTACGCTCCCGCATCGGTCCAGCACGCGAGAACGCATGCGCATCCTCAGTTTCAACGCCAATGGCATTCGTTCGGCGGCCAGCAAGGGCTTCTTCGATTGGTTCGCCGCGCAGGACATCGATGTGATGTGCGTGCAGGAAACCAAGGCCCAGGAACATCAATTGGGCGATGCGGTGTTTCGCCCGGACGGCTACCGTGCGTGGTTCAAGGATGCCAGCACCAAGAAGGGCTACAGCGGGGTGGCGATCTACAGCCGTCGTGAGCCGGACGACGTGCGCACCCAACTCGGCTGGGCGCCGTTCGACGACGAGGGCCGTTACATCGAGGCGCGCTTCGGCAACCTGTCGGTGGTGTCGTTCTACATTCCTTCCGGCAGTTCCGGTGATCTTCGCCAGGGCTTCAAGGAAGAAGTCATGGCCTGGCTGAAGCCCATCCTCGACGGCTGGCTGGCCAGCGGCCGTGACTACGTGCTGTGTGGCGACTGGAATATTGTCAGGGCCCGGAACGACATCAAGAACTGGACCGGCAACCAGAAGAACTCCGGTTGCTTGCCGCGTGAACGTGCATGGCTGAGCGGTTTAATCGCGGATGAGTGTCACGACGGCTTGATCGTGCCGCCTGTGCACGGCTGGAAGGACAGCTTCCGCGTGGCAAAACCAGATGACGTGGAATATTCGTGGTGGTCGCAACGCGGCGCCGCGCGCGCCAACAACGTGGGCTGGCGGATCGATTACCAGCTGGTGACGCCGGCGCTGGCCACGCGCATCACCTCGGCGACGATCTTTCCCGAGCCGAAATTTTCCGATCATGCGCCGTGCCTGGTGGAGTACGCCGCGTGATCAATGACGCGTCGGAGACGACTTCATACAAGGGCATTGTGGGCATACGGCGTGCGTTTGCGACGCCGTCGGCCCTGACGATGTTGATGCTGGGCTTCGGCAGCGGGCTTCCGTTTCTGCTGATCGCGTCGCAGACCCTGTCGACCCGCCTGCGTGATGTCGGCATCGACTTGAAGAGCATCGGCCTGATCAGCCTCGCCAGCTTCTTTTATCTGCTGAAGTTCCTGTGGGCACCCCTGATGGACCGCTACCGGTTCCCGATCACCGCATTCCTCGGCAGGCGGCGATCGTGGCTGTTGGTCGCCCAGATCGTGGTGACCCTTGCGCTGGTGGCCTTGGCCTATTCACGCCCGGAAATGGGTGTGCGCAGCCTGGTGCTCTGGGTACTGGTCGCATCGTTTGCGGGCGCCACCCAGGATACCGCGGTGGATGCGTATCGGATCGAGATCGCACCCGAGTCTGCGCAGGCAGCGCTGGCGGCAACCTACACGCTGGGATACCGGTTCGGCCTGATTCTGGCCGGGGCCGGCGCGCTCTACATCGCCGAGTACCAGAACTGGCGTGTCGCGTATCTAGCAATGGCCGCGTTGATGCTGCTGCCCATTCTTACGACGTTGTTGTGCCGTGAACCGGCGGAGCCCGAAACCACCGTGGTGCGGCGGATCGATGTGCTCGGTACGTTCTGGCAACCCATCAGCAGTT
>JBDSGA010000249.1:0-3182 GCA_039919235.1 Thermomonas sp.
ACTTCGCGCGCCTCGCTGCGCCTGCTGGGCAGCGTCGGCGAACCCATCAACCCGGAAGCCTGGCGCTGGTATCACGAAGTCGTCGGCGACAGCCGCTGCCCGATCGTCGATACCTGGTGGCAAACAGAGACCGGCGGCATCCTGATCTCGCCGTTGCCCGGCGCGATCGATGCGAAACCCGGCTCGGCGACTTTGCCGTTCTTCGGCGTGCAACCTGCACTCGTCGATGCCGAAGGCAAGCTGTTGGATGGCGAAGCAGCGGGCAATCTGGTGCTGCTGGATTCCTGGCCGGGCCAGATGCGCAGCGTCTATGGCGACCACCAGCGCTTCATCGACACCTACTTCAAGACCTACCCGGGCATGTACTTCACCGGCGACGGTTGCCGTCGCGACGCCGATGGCTATTACTGGATCACCGGCCGCGTGGACGATGTGATCAACGTCAGCGGCCATCGCATTGGTACCGCCGAGGTGGAAAGCGCGCTGGTCTCCCACCTCGATGTGGCCGAGGCGGCAGTGGTCGGCTTCCCGCACGATATCAAGGGCCAGGGCATCTATGCCTTCGTCACCCTGAAGCAGGGTGTGGACGCAACCGATGAGCTGCGCAAGGCGCTGGTGCAGCAGGTGCGGCACGAGATCGGCCCGACCGCGACCCCCGACCACATCCAGTGGGCACCGGGCCTGCCGAAAACGCGCAGCGGCAAGATCATGCGCCGCATCCTGCGCAAGATCGCGGAGAACGCGCCCGACCAATTGGGCGATACCAGCACGCTGGCCGATCCGTCGGTGGTGGAGTCGCTGGTGCGCGAACGGCGCGAGGGCTGAGCGCGCAGACGCACAAAATCAGCGCATAAAAAACCCGCCATGGGGCGGGTTTTTGTCCATCTGACAAGCTGAGGATGGCTTACTTGATCTTGCCTTCCTTGTACATCACATGCTTGCGTACGACGGGGTCGTACTTGCTGACCTCCATCTTGGCTGGCGTGTTCTTCTTGTTCTTGTCGGTGGTGTAGAAATGACCGGTGCCGGCCGACGAAATCAGGCGAATTTTGTCGCGCTTGGATGCCATGTCGTCCTCCTCAGACCTTTTCGCCGCGGGCGCGGAGATCGGCCAGAATGGAATCAATTCCGTTCTTGTCGATGGTGCGCAACGCGTGCGCGGAAACCTTCAGCTTGACCCAGCGGTTTTCGCTGGCGACCCAGAAGCGGCGCTCGTGCAGGTTGGGCAGGAAACGACGACGGGTTCTGTTGTTGGCGTGCGAGACGTTGTTACCCGTCTGCACGCGCTTGCCGGACACTTGGCATACGCGGGACATTACGCACCTCGATGGTGATTGATGACGTGCTTAGCCAGCACGACGTCGGCTTCGATGCACTGCCATCCGGAAACCGGTTTGGCGCGCATGCGCGATACGGAATTAGGGTCTCGCGGCCAATGGCAGGTCGGAATCGCGCTTCCTGGACCTGCCCGGTGACGGCATCGATCCACAGGGAATCGGGCCAACCGGACGCAGCGAGCCGCGCATTATGCGGGCAAATCTCTTTGCAGGCAAGCACTTGGCCGGCTATTGACTCTCACGGGTGGCGAGACGGGCGGGTATTCGCTACGCGGCTCGAAATGCCGCTGCGCGAACACCCGCCCGTCCCGCCACAGGAAAAATGGGTAGACGGGGTAGAGGTCCGCGTCAGAGCGCAGCCTTCGCTTTGGAGAGATACGCCCGAATCTGCGATTCCAGCACCGGCAGCGGCACCGAACCCTGTGCCAGCACCGCATCGTGGAAGCCGCGTACATCGAACTTCGGACCGAGTTCGGCTTCGGCCTCTTGTCTTAATCGCACAATCGTCAGTTCGCCCAGCTTGTAGCTCAGCGCCTGCGCCGGCCACGAGATGTAGCGGTCGACTTCGGTGACGACTTCGTGCTCCGACAGCGCAGTGTTGTCGCGCAGGTAGACGATTGCGCGGTCGCGGCTCCAGCCTTTGTGGTGGACGCCGGTGTCGATCACCAGCCGGCACGCGCGCCACATTGCGTAGGTCAGCCGGCCGAATTCCTCGTACGGGGTCTGGTAGATCCCCATTTCCTTGCCCAGCCATTCCGAATACAGGCCCCAGCCTTCGCCGTAGGCGCTGATGTACTCCTTGCGGAAGTCGGGCACTTCGCCCTGTTCACGCACCAGCGAGCCTTGTAGCGAATGACCCGGGGATGACTCGTGCAGGGTCAGCGCGGGCAGGTTGTACAGCGGGCGCGACGGCAGATCAAAGGTGTTCAGCCAATAGGTATCCGCGCCGCCACGGCCAGCGGTCCAAAACGGCGCGATATCCGGCGGTACTTCGACAATCGTGAAGCGTCCGCGCGGCAAGGTGCCGATGAGCTTGCCGACCTCGCCATCGACGCGCTTGGATATCCACGCGGCGCGGGTGAGCAATTCCTGCGGGGTCTTCGCATAGAACTGCGGATCAGTGCGCAGGAAGGTGAGGAACTCGGCGAAGCTGCCCTTGAAGCCGACCTGCTTGATGATCGCGTCCATGTCCGCACGAATCGAGGTCACTTGTTCCAGGCCGATCGCGTGGATCTCGTCCGGCGACAGATCCAGCGTGGTGTAGTTGCGGATCTGCTCGCGATACCAGGCCTTGCCGTCCGGCATCGCCTCGGCGGCCAGCGTGGTGCGTGCTTGCGGCACATATTCGTTGCGGAAGAACGTCAGCAGGTCGGCGAACGCGGGCATCAGCGCATCGGCAATTGCAGCCCGGCCTTCGGCGCGCAAGGCGGCTTGTTCGGCAGCGGGAATGTTGGCCGGCAGCTTCCGATACGGATCGAAGAAACTGGAGGCCTCCGGATCCTTGAGTTCGACGACGCCGGCAATCGACACGTCGCGTCCGTCCAGCACCGCACGCGGTACGGAAAATCCTCGCGCCAGGCCAGCGCGCATATTGACGATCTGCTGGCCGAAGTAACGCGGCACGTCACGCAAGCGCGCGGCATAGGCGCGATACGCGGCAGCATCGCGCATGGGCGAGCGCGCCATGAAGCCCAGATCCGACCAGAACGAGCTGTCGGAATTGAACGGCATCTCAAAATCGCGAAAACGAATGTTCGCGGCCATGTGTTCGAGTTGCGGACGGTACACCGCGAAGTTGACCTGATTGATGGGTGATAGTTTTGTCGCATCGACACCATCGAGTTT
>JBDSGA010000250.1:0-3523 GCA_039919235.1 Thermomonas sp.
TCAGTTCGCGCGCACGCACGAACGCGATGCGTTCGTTGCTCATGCCCGATGACGTGGGCCCGACCAGCAGGACCTCGACTTTGCCTGGCGACCAGCCGGTTTCCTCGATCAGCTCGCGCCGGGCTGCATCTTCCAGGGTGTCGTGCGCATGGTCATCGCCGACCAAGCCGGCGGGCATCTCGATGGTGCGTGCACCCAATGGCACCCGGAATTGTTCGACGAACAGCACGTCATCATTCGGCGTGACCGCGATGATGATCACCGCCATGCCTTCGCCATGCGTGCGCTCGCACGATTCCCAGTGGCCGATCTTCACCAGCCGCAGCCAGTCGCCTTCGTACAAGATTTCTTTGGTGTTTCCCATGCGCCGATCTTAACCGCGGAACGCGAGTTGCTGGCAAAGGCGGAACCGGTCGGTGTTCGCTACGCGGCTCGAAATGCCGCTGCGCAAACACCGACCGGCTCCGCCTTCGCTGCGTATGGGGCACGCGATCAGGAACGGCAAGAGCGACGGCGTTATAACGACAGGGGCGGCAATCCCGCAGCTTCATGCAGACGCTTGCGCGTCAGCGGCCCGAAGCCCACCCAATCCGACAGCGACTGCAGCTCATCAGCATCACCCGTGCCACGGGCGAAGTCCGAGTCAGGCAACGGTGCATCCAGCGCCACGGTGGTCAGTTGCCGCCACAGCAGCGCATGCTCGCGTTGTTCGCGCAGGCGCACGGCCATTTGAGCCGATCCGCGCAGGCGCAGGAACGGCACTTCGTCGATGCGCGCCAGCAATGCATCCATTGTGTCGAAATGCGCCAGCAGCACCGCCGCCGACTTCGCGCCGATGCCGGTGATGCCGGGAATGTTGTCCACCGCATCGCCACACAGCGCCAAATAATCAGCGATCTGGTGTGCGTGTACGCCGTACCGCGCCTTGACACCCGCTGCGCCCCAACGCTGGCCGCGGGCGAAATCGTATTGTTCATCCAACCCTGCCAGCAATTGGGACAGATCCTTGTCGGCGGACACGATGACGCTGCGAAAGCCATTGTCGCGGGCCACGTGCGTAGCGCTGCCGATCAGGTCATCGGCCTCGTAGTCGGAATGTGCCAGCGTCACCATGCCCATCGCCTGACACAGTGCTTTGCACCATGCGAACTGTCGCCGTAGTTCCGGCGGCGCTGGATCGCGGTTGGCTTTGTATGCGGGATATAGCGCGTTGCGAAAGCAGGAATCCAGCGCTTCGTCAAACGCGATCGCGATGTGCCGCGGGCGCTCGCGCTCCAGCAATTCCAGCAGGAAGCGGGCGAAGCCGTGCACGGCATTGGTCGGCCAGCCGTCGGCATCGTGGAATTCGTCCGGCATCGAATGCCAGGCGCGGAATACGTACAGCGAGGCATCGACAAGGAATATCGTTTTTGGAACTGGCGTCGGCAACGCGGTGGTATTCACGCCGGCTGCCAGTCGCTGAGCAGGTCGGCGACATCCGGCCGGTCGCGTTCGGGCGCGTCGACTTGCGGAGTACCAATCGCAATCGTGCCGGCCAGTTGTTCGTCTGCCCTCAACCCAAGCACGGTATCCAGGAACATGCGGTCGTAGGCTGGCCATCCGGTCAGCCATTGCGCACCGAAGCCTTCGGCTTGTGCAGCCTGCAGCAGCAACAAACAGACGCAGGACGCGGTCGAAGCGCGCTCGCTGACCGGAATTTTCTCGTCGAAACCAAGTTCCGCGATGACTGCAATGGTCAGCGGGGGCACGGTGAAGCGCGTGCGCAGTTTGCTGATGACACCATCGCCTGCATTGGGTTCGCGCGCGCGCAGGCGTGATTCGGCGGCATCAGCCAACGCGATGCGCGCCTCGCCTTGGATGCGCAGCAAGCGGAACGGCACCCGCTTGCCGTGGTCGGGCACGCGGACTGCGCTTGCAAGCATTCGTTGCAGGGTTGCAGGATCCGGGCCGGGCGCCGCCAATTGCCGGGTTGGCACCGAACGACGGGTATCCAAGGCTTCAAGACTAAGCATGCAATGACCGTCCACAATCGCCGGGTTGGGGGGAGGCCCATGGTAACGGCTGCGTCGCGGGCACCCGCTTTGGGTAGGATGCAGGCAGTAGACCAAGGCGGGAGCAAGCGATGGCGGTGAATATTGGCGTGGCACGCGAAGACGCGGCCGGCGAACGTCGGGTCGCGTTGACCCCGGAAACCTGCAAGAAGCTCGTGGCAGCAGGCGCGACCGTGCAGGTCGAGTCGGGTATTGGTAGTGGCGCCTATTTTCCCGACCAGGCCTATGTGGATGCCGGCGCGCATGTCACCGCAAATCCGCGCGAAGGCGCCGACATCGTCCTGTGCGTGCAGCCGCCCGCTGTTGCCGCAATCGATTCCTTCAAGCAAGGTGCGGTGCTGGTGGGTAGCTTGCAGCCGCAGGCTGATGCCGCGCGCGGGGAAGCCTTGCTGGCACGCGGAATCGTCGCGTTCCCACTGGAGAAATTACCGCGGACGACACGTGCGCAGGCGATGGACGTGCTCAGCTCACAGGCCGGGATGGCGGGCTACAAGGCGGTCTTGATCGCAGCCCAACTGGCACCGCGTTTCTTCCCGATGCTGACCACTGCCGCCGGCACCATGCGTCCGTCCAAGGTACTGATCGTGGGTGCCGGTGTTGCGGGGTTGCAGGCGATCGCCACTGCCAAGCGGCTGGGCGCGCAGGTGGAAGGGTTCGACGTGCGACCGGAAACCCGCGAGCAAATCCAGTCGCTGGGGGGGCGCTTCCTTGATCTAGGGGTGAGTGCGGCGGGCGAGGGCGGTTACGCGCGCGCACTGACCGATGATGAGCGCGCGGAACAGCAGCGTCGCCTGGCCGAACATCTCAAGACCATCGATGTGATCGTGTGCACGGCGGCAGTGCCTGGGCGTCCGGCGCCGAAAATCATCACCGCCGCGATGGTGGCAGGCATGAAGCCGGGCAGCGTGATCGTGGACCTGGCTGCGGAAACCGGTGGCAATTGCGAAGCGACCCAGCCCGGCGAAACCATCGAAAGCAATGGCGTGATCGTGGCCGGTCCGCTCAACCTGGCGTCGATGGGCGCGCAACATGCCAGCGAGATGTACGCGCGCAATGTCTACAACTTCGTCAGCCTGCTGCTCAAGGATGGCGCGCTATCGTTCGACTGGGATGACGAGCTTCTGGCCAAGACAGTCTGGCCGGAGCGCGCGCCGCGGGCCTGAAGCAAGCAGTCAGGCTCAATCCTGATCCTGACGGCGTCGACGCTCAGGCGCCGGGTGCGCACTGACCCAGTCGGTGTGCTGTTGCGGCGTCATAGCATGCCATTTGGCAAGGAAATCCTTGCGTTGTCCTTCATCCATGCCACGCATGGCGTTGAACAATGACTGCGCCTGCTGGCGTTGTACCGGCGACATTTTTTCCCAACGCTGCATGCCGTGGTGCGCACGTTGGCGTGCATCCGCGGGCATGGTCTTCCACCGGTTGGCGCGTTCGTACAGGCGGGTGCGTTCTTCCGGACTGCTGTTCCAGCG
>JBDSGA010000251.1:0-6315 GCA_039919235.1 Thermomonas sp.
GGTTGCCGAAGGAGTGTTGCGATGGGCAGTGTGCGTCTTGGGGTGAAGATCGCCGTGGTACTGGTGTTGGTATTGGCAATCCTGGTGCCGCTCTCGATGATCCGCGGCACCATTGCCGAGCGCCAGCGCTTCCGCGCGCAGGCGGTGGAGGCGGTAACGCGCAGTTTTGCCGGTTCGCAGGGTATCGCCGGGCCGGTGCTGGTGGTGCCGTATCGCGAACAGGTCGAGGTCGAGGAACGCGATGCCCAAGGCGTGCTGCACAAACAGCTGCGCGTGGTCGAGCGGCAGTGGCAGTTCTTCCCGAAAACCATGCGCGTGGCTGGCAAGGTGGTGCCATCGGTGCGCGAACGTGGCCTGCACAAGGTGCGCGTGTATGAGTTGCAGGCAGGCGTCGATGCGGTCTTCGACGTGCGCCTGCCCGACGATGATCCGGCGCATCCGCGCACCCTTGGCGCACCTTGGCTGGATATCGGCATCAAGGATGTGCGTGGGTTGGTCGGCACCCCTGGGCTCAAGATCGGCAATGCAGCGATCGCCATCGTGCAGGGCCAGCTTGGCCGCTCCGGTGGCGGCGTGCATGCGCTGCTGCCGCCGTCGGTGATCGTGGAGGGTCGTATTGCCTTCCCGCTGAAACTGGATTTCGCACTGCGCGGCACCGAGGCGCTGGCGATCGCGCCGTTGGCGGACAGCAACCACATCGTGCTGGATTCCCCATGGCCGCACCCGCAGTTCAATGGCGACTTTCTGCCGCGCTCGCACCGCATCGACGCCAAGGGATTCCATGCCGAATGGGATGTCTCGTCGCTGGCCAGTAGTGCGCAGGACCAGTACCGCAAGGGCGGCAATCTGTCGCCCGCAAACGACACCGGCGCCGAGGTGCGCGTCGCAGGCCAGGCTGCTTCCCGTTCGAGCGCGATCGATGCGATTGGGCTGTCGTTGGTGGAACCGGTGAACCTGTATTCGAAAGTGGACCGGGCCAGCAAGTACGGCCTGCTGTTCGTGCTGCTGACGTTCGTCGGGTTTTTCATGTTCGAGACCATCCGTCAACTGCCGATCCACCCGATCCAGTACGCGCTGGTTGGCCTCGCCTTGGCGATCTTCTTCCTGTTGCTGCTTAGCCTGTCGGAGCACATCGATTTCGGTTTGGCGTATCTGGTGGCGAGCATCGGCTGCATCGGATTGATCGGCGTGTATGTGAGTAACGTGCTGCGTAGCGGCCTGCGTGGACTCGGCTTCGCGGGCATGCTGGCCTTGCTGTACGCCGCGCTGTACGGCCTGCTGGTTTCGGAAGACAACGCGCTGGTGCTGGGCAGCAGCTTGCTGTTCGCGATCCTGGCCGCGTTGATGCTGGCGACGCGCAAGATCGATTGGTACCAAGTGGCGGCACGCAGCGGCCAGCCATCGGCAGCCAGGGATGCGTCATGAAAGTTGGCGCAGTGACCTTCCGTCGAAACGGGCAATGCATCACGCCTTGCGTGCTCGCACCGGCTGAAGCCATGACCGATGGCCCACGGCGAGGAGCCGCAGCGGCCCTAGACTTCGCGATTCGATGCCTGCATGGGGAATGCAATGAAGCGAGTGTTATTCATGACCGCGCTGTTGGCCGCCGGAGTAGCGGGTGCACAAGAGCGTGTCGATCTGGACGTGACCGGCCGCATCCGGTCCGAAGCCTTCAACCGCTCGCAGGTGATGGCGACCTTGGGTGAACTCACCGAAGGGATCGGTCCGCGCCTGACCAATTCGCCTTCGATGACCAAGGCCAACAGCTGGGCGCGCGGCAAGTTCAGCGGCTGGGGTTTGGCGAATGCGCACGATGAGAGCATCGGCATGTTTGGTCGCGGCTGGGAATTCAGTAGCTCAAGTGCGGAGTTGCTGTCACCGCGCGACTTCCCGCTGCATGTGATCCCGATGGCGTGGACCCCAGCCACGTCCGGTCCGGTAGAAGGCGAGGTCATCGCCGCCAAGATCGAATCCAAGGCCGACCTGGAGACGTTCAAGGGCAAACTGCGCGGCAAGATCCTGCTGCTAAGCGAGGCGCGTCCCTACAAGTTCGGCGAGAAGCCGGATTCCAGCCGTTATACCGAGCAGGAACTGACCGACCTGATCGGGGTCGAGGTGCCGGCCGATCGCGGCGGGCGTTCGCGCGAGGAGATGCTGAAGCGCTACCTGGATCGGATGGTGTTCGCCCCGACCCTGAACCAGTTCCTGGTGGATGAAGGCGTGCTGGCCACGGCCAGCATGAGCCGCTGGGACAACGGCATCCTGGTGGTGGGTGGTGGTGGTTCGCGCAAGGCGGGCGAATCGGTCGGCGTGCCGTCGGTGGTGATGGGCGCAGAGCACTACAACACGCTGATGCGCGCGCTGGATCGCAAGGAAACGCCGCGGATGCGACTCAATGTCGCCGCGCGCTTCACCGATGACAGTGACCAGCCCGGCTACAACACGATCGCCGAGATCCCGGGCAGCGGCCCGCATCGCGACGAGATCGTGATGCTCGGCGCGCACATGGATTCCTGGCATGCCGGCACGGGCACATCGGACAACGGCGCGGGCGTGGCGGTCGTGATGGAGGCCGTGCGCATCCTGAAGGCCATCGGCGCCAAGCCGGACCGCACGATTCGCGTCGCCCTGTGGAGCGGTGAAGAACAGGGCTTGATTGGTTCGGCGAAGTATGTCGAGGAGCATTTCGGCCACTACCCGGAACCGACCGACCCGCAGGAAAAAGCGATCCCGGCATTCTTCCGCCAAAACAAAGGCGCGCTCATGCGCGGCAAGGAATACGGCAAGCTGGCCGCGTACTTCAACCTGGACAATGGCAGCGGCAAGATCCGCGGCATCTACGCCCAGGAAAACATGGCAGCGGCGCCGATCTTCGAGGAATGGTTGAAGCCGTGGCATGACGTGGGCGCGACCATCGTCACCCAGCGCAACACCGGCAGCACCGACCACATCAGCTTCGACAGTGTCGGCTTGCCGGGCTTCCAGTTCGTGCAGGATGGGCTGGACTACTTCACCAACGTCCATCACACCGATATGGATACCTACGACCATGCCTCGGCGCAGGACCTCAAGCAGGCGTCGGCGATCATGGCCTCGTTCGTGTACAACGCCGCGATGCGCCCGGCCATGCTGCCGCGCAAACCACTGGCCAACTGAAGCACGGCGATATCGCGATGCCGACGGGCCGGCTTTTGTCGGCCCGTTCTATTTTTGATCATGTCTTCTGGAGACTGCGCTTCATTCCCCATTCAATTGCAACTGCATGCCAAGGCCACGCATGTCCTCGACTTCGCCCTCAAGGTCGGCGCGCAGGAGTGGTCGCGTTTGCAGCCAGCCCGGCGCGAACGACAACGTGAGGTGATCGCCATCGGCCTGCAACTGCAGGCTTGGCAAGGTTTCGCCATCGCGCGAGCGGTTCAGCAACACCGCCAGCCGCAATAGCGCCGCGCTGCGACGCGCGTGCGCCAGCAGCCGGTCGGGGATCATCTCGAACGCGGATTTCGGCACGCTGCGCCGATGCGTGCGTACCAGCACCGCCACGAACCGCTGCTCCTGTTGCGAGAAACCTGCGATGTCCGAATTCGCAAGCACGTACGCGCCATGCACGTGGTAGCTACTGTGCGCGATGGCAAGGCCGATCTCGTGAAGGCGTGCGGCCCGCGCCAGCATCTGGCGGTCGTCGGCATCCAGCAGCCAGGCCTTGGCCACCTGATCGAACAGCCGTAGTGCGGTGGCTTCCACGCGCGCCGCTTGGATGGTGTCAATGCCGTACCGATGCACCAGCGCAGCCACCGATGCATCGCGCGGATCGTCCACGCCGCCGCGCCCGAGCATGTCGTACAGCACGCCTTCGCGCAGCGCCGCCTTGCTCACGGCCATCCGCTGCAGTTCCAGCGCGTTGAACACCGCTTCCAGGATCAGGATGCCGCCCGCGATGATGGGCCGGCGTTCGGCGGACAAGCCGGGCAGGTCGATTTCGTCGATGCGTTGCGCCTGCAGCAGGCGATCACGTACGTGCGGCAGCGCGTCGGCGGTGACCGCACCCTTGGTCAATTTCATCTCGAGGCAGATCTCGCCGATGGCCTTGTTGGTGCCGGCTGCGCCGATGGCCTCGTCCCAGCCCAGGCTGCGATAGGTCGCCGCGAACTGCTGGAACTCGGCGGTGACTTCGATCAGTGCCTCCTTCCAGCGCTTGCGCGACAGCTTGCCGTTGCCGAAGAAGCGCCGCGTGCTGGCCACGCAACCGACTTGCAGGCTCTCGCGTTCGAGTGCCTGCATGCCGCGGCCGATGATGCATTCGGTGGAACCGCCGCCAATGTCGATCACCAGACGCAGTTGGTCGTCCTTTGGCGGTTGTGCATGGGCGACGCCGAGGTAGACCAGACGCGCTTCCTCACGTCCGGACACGACTTCAATCGGCCGGCCCAGCGCGGTTTCCGCGGGCAGCAGGAAGGTCTGCGCCGTGCGCAGGCGGCGCACGGTGTTGGTCGCGACCGCGCGGACCCGATGCGCAGGGATGTCGTGCACACGCTGGCCAAACCGCGACAGGCAGTCCAGCGCGCGTTCCAGTACATCGGGTTTGAGTCCACCGAAGCCATCCAGGCCTTCGGCCAGGCGCACGCTTTCGCGCAGGCGATCCACCACGCGCAATTGCCCAAGCACCATCTGCGCCACCACCATGTGGAAGCTGTTCGAGCCCAGGTCGATTGCTGCCAGCATTTCACCGTCCTGCAGCGGCGCCGTGCGGGCAATGCGCGAGGCAGTCGCGCGCCGCGGTGGTGTCCTCATGAGCTCCGGCCTAGCCGCGATGCGGCATTCGGGTGCGATGTATCGAGCATGCTCATCGTCGGATTATCGCAGTACTCACACATACAGCCCCTCAAGCATCGACAGTTGTGCCGCGAACGCAGCCGCGCCGTCAATCGGCTCGAGCTTGTGGTAAACGCCATCCGCCTGCAGTGCCCAAGCGTTCTGGTTGTCATCCAGGTAGTTGAGCAGCCCTTCGCGCAGCACGCGCTCGGCGATTGCGGGATCCAGGATCGGGAATGCGGTTTCAACCCGGCGCAGCAGGTTGCGCTCCAACCAGTCTGCGGATGAACAGAACAGGTCGGGATCGCCGTTGTTGCCGAACCACCACACGCGGTGGTGTTCCAGGAAACGGCCGACGATCGAACGCACGCGGATGTTGTCCGACACCCCAACGATGCCGGGCTTCAGCGTGCACGCGCCTCGCACGATCAGGTCGATCTGCACGCCGGCCTGCGAGGCGGCATACAGCGCGTTGATCACGTCGGTTTCGTTCAAGGCATTCATCTTGGCGATGATCCGCGCGGGCTTGCCGGCACGCGCATGCGCGGCTTCGCGGTCAATCCGCGCCAGCACCCCGCTGTGCAGCGTGAACGGCGCTTGCAGCAGGCGCGCGAGGGTCAGCGGCGCGGCCAATCCCGATAGTTGCTGGAAGATCAGGTGCACGTCGTTGCCAATTTCCGGATTGGCGGTCATCAGGCTGAAGTCGGTGTACGCGCGCGCGGTCCCGCTGTGGTAATTGCCGGTGCCCAGGTGTACGTAGCGCTTCAGCACCGGCCCTTCGCGGCGCACGATCAGCAGCATCTTGGCGTGGGTCTTGTAGCCGACCACGCCATACACCACCTGCACGCCAGCATCCTGCAGACGATCAGCGAGGCCAAGATTGGCTTCTTCATCGAACCGCGCGCGCAGTTCTACGACGACGGTGACATCCTTGCCGTTGCGTGCAGCCTGGATCAGGTGCTCGACGATCGGGGAGTCCCGCCCGGTGCGATACAGGGTTTGCTTGATCGCCAGCACGTTGGGGTCTTCGGCCGCCTGGCGAATGAGTTCGAGTACTGGCGCGAATGCGTCGTACGGATGGTGCAGCAATAAGTCGCCGTGGCTGATTTGCACGAACATCGCATCCACGTCGCGCAACAGGCGTGGCAAGAACGGACGGAACTTGAGGTCCGGCCGATGCACCATGTCGTACACCTGGATCACCCGGTTGAGGTTCACCGGGCCATCGATCTTGTAGACCGCATTGGCCGGCAGTTCGAAGTTGGCGAGCAACATCTTCACCACGTCGGGCGGGCATTCCTCGGCGATCTCCAGCCGCACCGCGCGCAGGTAGCCGCGCCCAACCAACTCGTCGCGCACGGCAAGCGCGAGGTTGTCCACATCGTCCTCGTCCACGACCAGTTCCGAATTGCGGGTCACCCGGAACTGGTAAGCACCATTGACCTGCATCCCGGGGAACAATTCATGCACGAATGCAGAGAGCACCGTGCTGAGGAATACGAAATC
>JBDSGA010000252.1:0-8008 GCA_039919235.1 Thermomonas sp.
GGCAAGCGCAGAGGGACAGGCTGGTAGCGGAATGCGGACAACGATGATGCAAATGACGCGCCAAACAGAATCGAACTCCAACCAAGGTAAATCCACAGCAGCAGGATCGGCGCCAAGGCAATGGCGCCATAGATCTTCTGGTAGGAATCGAAGCTTCCCAGGTACAAGGCCAAGCCGACCTTGACGCTTTCGAACAGGATCACCGACAGGATCGCCCCGGCCAAGGCGTGCCGCCACTTCACCGTGCGGTGCGGCACCACTTTGAATACAGCGGCAAAGGCGAGCATCTCGATCATCATCGGCGCCAAGCGCAACATCAACGCTTCCAGCCAGCGGCCCGGCATGGTCTCGAAGATCGCGAGTGCGAAGAAACGGGTGGATAGCGCCAAGCTGGCCGCGGCGACCAGCGCACCCAAGGTGAGCACCGTCCAATAGACGAGGAAGCGGCTGAACTTGGGGCGGGCGGTTGCCACCCGCCAGATCCGGTTGAAAATGGATTCCACGCTGGTCAGCGTCACCAACAGCGAGACCACCAGCGCCAACGCGCCAGCCGTTGTCAGGGACGACGTGTTTTTCGAAAATTCAATCAGGTATTTCTGCACTTCGCTGGCGGCATGCGGCACGAAGTTGGAGAAGATGTACTTCTGCAGGCTGGCGCTCCAGACGTCGAAGACCGGGAATGCCGACAGTACCCCGAACACCACCATCGACAGCGGCACCAGCGCGAACACCGTGGTGTACGACAGCGCGCCGGCAGCCTCGAACAAGCGGTCGCCGACGAACCTTGCCCACACGAAACGCAGGAATGCACCGATCCGGGCGCGATCACGCACGCGGTCGCTCCAGTTATTCAATGTGTCGAGTGGCTCCATCGCCAAAGCCTAACCGATGCATGCCGGCCCCGGCATCGCCTATCCTGCACGCCCCAGTCGTTGAAGCCGGCGCCACATGTCCGAGATCCTGGTCCTGTACTACAGCCGTGGCGGTTCGGTAGCGCGACTTGCCCGCCACATCGCACGCGGCATCGACGAAGTCGACGGGATGCAGGCGCGGCTGCGCACGGTACCGCCGGTAGCCCCAATCACACAGGTGGCAGCGGCGCCGGAACCCGAAGATGGCGCGCCCTACGTGGACAAGCAGGACCTGCGCGACTGTGCCGGATTGCTGATTGGCAGCCCCACCCGCTTCGGCAACATGGCGGCGCCAATGAAACACTTCATTGACAGCCTTGGCAGCGAATGGGCCAGCGGCACCCTGGTCGGCAAGCCTGCAGCGGCGTTCACCTCCACCGCCACCATGCACGGCGGACAGGAGTCCACGTTGCTGACGATGCTGGTGCCACTGTTGCACCACGGTTGCGTGATCGCAGGTATTCCATTCACGGAGCCTGCGCTCAGCACAACCCGCAGCGGTGGCACGCCGTACGGCGCCAGCCACGTGGCAGGCGCGCAGGACCAGCCTGAGCCCAGCGACGAAGAAGCCCAGCTAGCGCGCGCACTCGGCAAGCGCATCGCCCAACTCGCCTTGAAGTTGCAACCATGACGTTGGCCCGGCCCCTCGCGCTTGCCCTGTTCGGATTGGCAGCGACCTATGCCGCCTGGTTCTGGAATGACCGCCATGCGCTGGCTGCACTGCTGGTGTTCGCATTACCGCCACTACTGCTGGGCGTGGTCGCCTGGCGTGGATGGACGCGTGCGGGACTGACCGCCGGGTTGATCGCGCTGCTCTGGTTCAGCCACGGGGTCATGGTGGCGTGGACCCGCCCGCAGGAACGCGTATTCGCGTTCACTGAAATCCTGCTCACGCTGGCGATTATTGGTTTCGCCAGCATGCCGGGCCTGCGCGCGCGCTTTCGCAAGCGCCGTTAACCCTGTTAGCCCTTCACGTTCATGGCCAGGCTGGCGGCGGGCCACTGCCTTCGAGACCGTCCGCGCTCCCGCCTGAAGCGAGTTGCTGGCCGGGTTCCTTCCCCCGCGTTTTGGCCGCCGGCTGCCTGTTGCCCCGCGTTTTTTTGGTGGATGCCGCCTTTTGGCAGACAATGCGTCCATGGACAACCTGCTGATCGTCACTACCGGCGGCACCATCGACAAGGTCTATTTCGACGACAAGTCGGATTTCCAGGTCGGCGAGCCTCAGATTGGGCGCATCCTCGAGGAACTCGGGGTGGCCTTTCGTTTCAACGTGATCCCGATCCTGCGCAAGGACTCGCTGCATATCGATGCCAGCGACCGCGAACTGATGCGCGCGACCATCCAGGCCCAGGACACGCGCCACGTACTGATCACCCATGGCACCGACAGCATGGTCGAGACGGCCCGGGTGCTGGCCAGCATCGAGGGCAAGACGATTGTGTTG
Organism: Thermomonas sp.; assembly: GCA_039919235.1. Lineage (GTDB taxonomy): Bacteria > Pseudomonadota > Gammaproteobacteria > Xanthomonadales > Xanthomonadaceae > Thermomonas. Next base: position 2,356 of record JBDSGA010000252.1, read on the forward strand.
ACGGGTGCATTGAATCCGGCGCGTTTCCGTGGCTCGGATGCCGAGTTCAACATCGGCACCGCCGTGGGTGCGGTGCAGTCGCTGCCACCGGGCGTCTACATCGCCATGAACGGGCGCATCTGGGATCCGCTGAAAGTGCGCAAGAACGTGAATGCTAACCGCTTCGAAGCCGCGAGCTGAAGCGCCGCGGTTTGTGGGACGAGCCCGGCGATGCCGGGCTTTTTTGATGGCGCTCGGTGCGCCTGATGCAGCAACCGCTATAGCAGCCCCTGATCAAAAAAGACCCCGGCCTGAGCCGGGGTCTATGTCTTGCTACCTCTGTAAGCGCATCAGGTCGATTACTCGACCGGATGCCGGGCCGGGCTCAGTTGGTATCGCCCTTCAGGGTCACGCCAGAGAAGGCTGCGTATGCACGCACCTTGACGTGGTAGGTGGTGGCAGTAGTCGGGGTGAACGTGCAGGTTTCAGAATTGCCCGAAGCGTACGGACGGCAGTTGTAGGTCGTGGTGGTTGGCGCAGTGCCGGCCCTGACGTACATGTCCGCATCGCCGGTGCCACCGCTGATGGTGAAGGTCACGGTGTGGCCCGCTGCGATCGGCATGGTGTAGTCGGAGGAGAAGGAGCTTGTCGCCACGGACGGCAAGGCTACGCCTACGTTGTCACACAGCACCAATCCGCCGCAGCTCCCGCCACCGCCACCGCCGGCGGTGTAGCTACCGGTGATGCTCATGCCCGAGAACGCGGTATAGCCCTTCACCAGCACGTAGTACGTCCCTGCTTGCGCCGTGGCGATGGTGCAGGTCTCGGCAGTGGTGCTGCCCTCCGACTTGCAGTCGTTAACGGTGGTGGTCGGTGCGCTGCCGAATTTCGCGTACAGATCCGCATCGCCGGTGCCACCCGAGGTGACGAACTTCAAGCCGGTGGCGCCTGCCGGAACCACCATCGTGTAGGACAGGGATGAGCCGGCTGCACCAGACTGGCCTGTCTTGGCGACGCCATTGGTGAGTGCGCCACCACCGGTCGGCGGCGGCGTGGTTGCGCAGCTCACGCCGACTCCGCTGAATGCCGCAGTTACGGACGCCACAGTCAGACCAAGGTCCCCAGCCGCTGTCTCCACGCCGCACGCGCCCTGGTTGAAGGTGCTGCTCGCCGTCCAATAAAGCGCGTTGGCGCGGGCGAACACCTTGAACGCTGTAGGCGTGCTCCAACCCGAGGTCTTGGCCAGGGTGCAGAACGCCTTGTTGTACACGCCAGAGCTGTTGTGCACGTCCATGCTGCTGGTGAAGTTGGCGGCATTGTCGATGGAGCTGCCATCAGCAGTCGGATTACACATGTAACGCAGCGCTCCGCTGCCCGACTTGAAGATCTCGCGGCCCACGTCGAAGTCGTTGCTGCCCTTCCAGTAGTGCTCGGTGGCCTCGCCACCCATGTCCGAGAACGCCTCGTTCATGCCGCCGGACATCCCGGAGTAGGTCAGGTTGGAGTGCTGCTCGGTGAAGCCGTGGGAAACCTCATGGCCGGACACGTCCGCGTTGACCAAGGGATAGAACGTGGATGCGCCATCGCCAAAGGACATGTTGGAGCCGTTCCAGAACGCATTCTCGTAATTACTGCCGTAGTGCACGCGCATCACCAATTGGAAACTCAGCGCGTTATAACCCGTGTACGCCGGGTACATCTTGGTGATCACTGCGCCAAAGGAATGCGCATCGTTGATCGGCGCGTAGGCGCCATTGATGGCCTTGACCGTGTTGCGCGGGCATGTGTAGGAGAACGCGGTAGTGCTCGTCCCCGTGCTGCCATTGAGATTCACCGACTTCACGTTGGTATTGTTCATGGTGCAGGTCGAGCCGCTCTGGCTGACGTCCATGTATGCGTAAATGCCACCGGAGCCCCACTCGTATTGCCCGGTCTTGGAGTTGCCGCCCGGGCCGGTGCCGACCAAGGCGTGCTGCAGGTTTTCCCACTGCTTGAGCACGCGGCCGTTGTTGGCGTCGATCAGGATCATCGGGCGCGTCGGCGGCACGTTCGCACCATCGGCGAAGAAACTCACCGCGTAAGCAAGATGGCCGCGACCGTTGTCATCGACGAACACCACCAACTCGGATTTTTCATTCTCGGTGCGGTAGGCGGAAATGCGGCTACCGAGGCGGCCCTGTTTGCCCGTAGCGAGCGCGGTGCCCCTTGTGATCCTGGGGGTGGTGGATGCGATGTCCTGCTCCAAGCCAGACACCAAGTTGCCGAATAGCTTGCGGATGTTGCCGGCAGAGGTCTCGCTGACCACGATGCCTTCCCCGAACACCGGGATGCCCCGGAAGGTCTGGTCATAGCGGAAGTTCCGTACACCGTGGTCTTCGCTCGTGGCCTTCATCAGCAGGCGCGAATTCGCGTCTGTACCGATGAACTGTTCATGCCGGGTGTGCGCCATCGCGGCAACCCCGCGGGTGGCAGCCACAGACTGATATTGCTGCTTGAGCTTGGCGATGTTCCTCTGCTGCAGGTCGATCTTGCCTGCAGCCTGTGCACCGGTCGCGACGAGCGAAAGAGCGATGGCAGTGGCAAGAACATTGAATTGACGGTCGAAATTCACTGGCGATTCCCCATAAGCGATTGGATGAGCTGACGCTGGTCGCGGCAACTGGACTGATTGCACGTCACGCACTTCCCGCAGGGAGATCGGCGAACCGGCGGGCGGCTCGCTAGGTGGCGCGGGATTCGTGCCGGGAACCTGAACCATTCCCGACGCGACGGGCGAGACTTAAGGACAGTCGGTCATGCTGTCAAGCAATTGCCAACACTGCGTTGCAGCTGAAATGAAATGGGTAAGTTAAAAGCGCTAAAAACCCTAATCCAGAGCCGTTTCGGAGCATGCTGCAGCGCACTATTCCTGGTGATGGAATAGCAGGAATAGGGGAATATGTTGCAAGGCATCACAATTTTGCGACGACCCAAAAGGGCAGAAAGTGACGTATCACGTCCGTGACCTTGGTCATGGCATGGTGACGAAGGTCACAATCGCCGGGTGTGATCGCGCGTCCGGATTAAAACATTCCGGTTTCCAGGCGGGCCACGTCCGACATCATCGTGCGGTTCCACGGCGGATCGAATACCAACTCCACATCCGCTTCGGCTACAGTCGGAATCAACTCGATCTTGCTGCGCACGTCTTCGACCAGAATGTCCCCCATGCCGCAGGCGGGCGCCGTCAGTGTCATGGTGACGTCGACTTTGCGCTGGCCATCTTCATGGGTACTGACCTCGGCGGAATACACCAATCCAAGCTCGACGATGTTGACCGGAATTTCAGGATCGAAGCAGGTTCGCAATTGGCGCCAGACCAGTGTCTCGACATCCTCATCGCTGGCGCCATCAGGAAGCTGGATGGGCTCCGGGGGCTCCTTGCCGATCGCGTCGGCATCCTCACCTGCGATCCGCATCAGGTTGCCCTCGACGAAGACCGTCCAGCTGCCGCCCAGCGATTGGGTGATATAGCCGATCGTCCCGGCCGGCAAGGTCACGGCGTCGCCCTGGGGGACCAGCACGGCCGCGCAATCGCGCTCGAAACGAACGGGCTCACTGTTGCGCGAATACATGGCTGCTCACGGCACTTGGAATCCGTACCATTCTAGTCGGTTATGATGCGCGACCGCATCCGGATCTCTCATGACAGCACCCAAGCGACTCTCGCCAATGCGCCTGCTATTGCCGGTGCTTGGCTGCCTGGGATTCGCTGCAGCGTGGGTGTTGCTGGCAAGGATGTTGCACTCACAAGCAAGCTGGCTGTCGCCACTGGCCGCGCTGGATGCCGTCTGGATGCTGCAACTGGGACGCGTCAGGCCGGGCTGGGTGCGCGTCGGCTGGGCCATGGCGGCCACCTTGGTGATCATCGCGTTGGCGAACTGGGGCATTGCAGCCACCGAGATCGGCCGCAGCATGGGCATGTTGCCGTGGGAATCCGCGCTGCGGCTGGGGCCGGACTATGCGCGGGAACTGATCCAACTCGCGAACACTCGCATGGACCTGGTGTGGTATGCGATCGGAGTTGCGCTGGCGGGTGTGATCGCCAGCCGTCGGTGACCAGTACCGGCGTCAATGACCGCTGTCGAGCGCCTTCAACTCGCTAACCAGCGCGCTCGCCATCTCGCTGCCATCGCCATACAACATGCGGGTATTGTCGGCGTAGAACAGCGCATTCTCGATGCCGGCGAAGCCCGTACCCTTGCCGCGCTTGATCACCACCGTATTCTTGGAATTGACCACGTCCAGGATTGGCATGCCGTAGATCGGTGATGCCGGATCGGTCTTGGCCACCGGATTGACCACATCATTGGCGCCGATCACCAGCGAGACATCGGTATTGGCGAACTCCGGATTGATGTCGTCCATGTCTGCGATCAGGTCGTACGGCACACCGGCCTCTGCCAGCAGCACGTTCATATGCCCAGGCATGCGTCCGGCGACTGGATGGATCGCGAACTTTACCTTCACTCCGCGCTCGATCAGGCGCTGGGTCAGCTCCCAGATCTTGTGCTGCGCCTGCGCCACGGCCATGCCGTAACCCGGGACGATCACCACGCGCTCGGCATAGGCCATCATCGCAGCGACATCGGCGGCCTCGATTGGCTTCATCGAACCCCCGATCTCCTGCATTTCCCCGCTGCTGCCACCGAAATTGGAGAACAGCACGCCACTGATCGGCCGGTTCATCGCCTTGGCCATCAATCGGGTCAGCAGCATGCCCGCCGCGCCCACCATCATGCCGGCGATGATCAGTGCTTCATTGCCAAGCACATAGCCTTCGAACGCCACCGCCAAGCCGGTGAATGCGTTGTAGAGAGAGATCACTACGGGCATGTCAGCGCCACCGATCGGCAGCGTCATCAACACGCCCAGCGCCAACGCCAGCACAAAGAAGGCAGCAATCCACGGCATCGCCAGCGTGTGTAGCGCCATTGCGCCGCAAATGATCGCGGCCACCGCTACCGCTGCGTTGAACCATTGCTGGCCAGGGAACGTGTAGCGCTTGTCCATGCGCCCGTCGAGCTTGGCCCAGGCGATGACGGAACCTGTCAGAGACACCGCGCCGATCAGCGAACCAATGACCGCCAGCGCCAAGGTGAATTTCGAAGGCGGCACCTCGCCGGAGAGCGAAAACCGGACCAGCTCGACCGCGCCAATCGCCGCAGCCGAACCACCGCCCATGCCGTTGAACAACGCCACCATCTGCGGCATGTCGGTGATCGCGACCTTCTTGCCCCAGAGCCAGTTCAGGCCAACGCCAATCACGATGGCCACGACCATCAACCCAATGTTGTGCAGTCCGGGCAGGAAGAACGTGGCGATGGTCGCAATCAGCATGCCCACGCCGGCCCACTGGATGCCGCTGCGCGCGGTCTTGGGCGTACTCATCCGCTGCAGGCCCAGCAGGAACAAGGTCGCGGCAATGAAATAGCTCAGCTGGACCAGGATCAGGACACTCATGCTTTCGGCTCCGATGCCTTGGAGGCGGCGGGCTTGGAGGACTTAAACATGTCCAGCATACGTTCGGTGACGATGTAACCGCCGGCGGCATTACCCGCGCCCAGCAGTACTGCGATGAAGCCCAAAACCTGTTCCAGCGGCGTGTCTGCATGACCCAGCACCACCATCGCGC
>JBDSGA010000253.1:0-7026 GCA_039919235.1 Thermomonas sp.
GGACGATGCCGAGACCGCTGACGCCATGGTCGAGTACCAGAAGGCTTCCGCAGACGCCGCCAGTGGCACCACCAAGCTGGGCGCGCTGCTGCGCGAGCAGCTGAACAGCAAGGCCGAGTGATCCAAAGGGCCTGATGCAGCGCGGCGACCCGGCTTTCACCGGGTCGCCGCTTTGTCATGGCCACGAATGTTTTCATGACAAAGTCCGAACTCATCGAATTACTGGCCCGGCGCCAGCCGCATCTGAAGGCAGACGATGTCGATCTGTCGGTGAAAGCGTTGCTGCAGATGATGGGCACCGCGCTTGCCGAAGGCGACCGCATTGAAGTGCGCGGATTTGGCAGCTTTTCCCTGCATTACCGTCCGCCGCGTACCGGCCGCAACCCGAAAACGGGTGATGCAGTAGCGTTGCCCGGCAAACACGTACCGCATTTCAAGCCAGGCAAGCATCTGCGCGAGCGGGTCACTGGTGTCGTGCCGTTGCCTGCGGACGACTGAATCGCCGCGAGTCCGTTAAGCTTGCAGGCGAACTTCGGAGTGACCGATGCGCCTGATTCGTTTGATTGCCGCTATTGCCTGCATCCTGTTGGGTGCCGTCTTGGGCGCGCTGAATACCCAATCCGTTGCCCTTGACCTGGGCATGACCACGATCCGCGCCAGCCTTGGGCTGACCGTGCTGATCTTCTTGTTGCTGGGCGTATTGATTGGCGGCGGCATCCTTGCGATCAGTGTCGTCGCACCCTTGCGGCGGCGTTTGCGTCGTGCCGAAAACGCCGTGCGCGCGCCACGCATCGAGGCCTGAACATGGAATTCCTCGACGAGTGGCTGTGGTATCTGATCCTTATCCCGGGCGCTGCCTTGGCAGGCTGGATCATCGGGCGCCGCGGTGGCGAGCGGCATAGCGACCATCAGGTCAGCAAGTTGTCGACCACCTATTTTCGCGGCCTGAACTATCTGTTGAACGAACAGCCGGACAAGGCGATCGAGCTGTTCCTGCACATCGCCGAACTGGACAAGGACACGTTCGAGACCCAGGTCGCGCTGGGCCACCTGTTCCGTCGCCGTGGTGAAGTCGATCGTGCGATTCGCCTGCATCAGGCGCTGGTGCACCGCCAAGACCTGAGCGATGCACAAAAAGTGCAGGCACTGCTTGCGCTTGGCGAGGACTACATGAAGTCGGGTCTGCTTGATCGCGCCGAAACCGTCTTCTCGGATCTGGCCCAGATCGACCAACGCGCGCCACAGGCGCTGCGCCACCTGATCGGTATATACCAGGCCGAGCGGGACTGGGAAAAGGCCATCGAAAACGCCAGCCGTTTCGAGGCGGCCACTGGCGAACCGATGGGCAAGTTGATTGCGCAGTTCGAGTGTGAATTGTCGGATCGGCAGCGCTCTGCAGGGGATTTGGAGGCAGCACGCGCCTCGATCGTGCGGGCATATGCGGCGGACTCGACGTCCGCACGCGCGGGTATCAGCGAGGGGCGCATCGAGACCGATGCCGGCCATCCTGCCGCCGCGATCCGCGCGTTCGAACGCGCGGCCCGGCATGATCCGGATTTCCTTCCGGTCATCCTCCCGTCGCTACTCGCCAACTACGATGCCGTCGGCGAACGTACGGGCGCGCGCGCGTTCCTGGGCGAGATGTGCGAGCTCTACCGCGGAATCTCACCTGTACTGGCGCTCGCCAGGATGGTGGAGGCAGAGGAAGGCGTCGGTGCTGCGCGACAGTACCTGGCGCAGCAATTGAAGGATCGGCCTTCGGTTCGCGGCGAAGCGGCCTTGATCGAGCTCAGCTTGGCCGACGAGGCCGACGCCCATGCCACCCTGCATGACCTGAAGTACATCACCGACCAGTTGCTGGTGCGCAACCCGAGTTATCGCTGCACCCGTTGCGGCTTCGGTGCGCGCAGCCATCACTGGCAATGTCCCAGTTGCAAGGAATGGGGCACCGTGAAACCGCTACTCAACTATGCAGTGGTCTGACCCCGCGTTATTGCTCGGCACTGGCGTGGCTGCAGCTGTCGTTTCCGCAGTGGGGACGGCATGGGCACTGGGCCATGCCCGTCGCCATGGATTGTTCGACGTGCCGGGTGAACGTCGCAGCCATCGTCTGGAAACGCCGCGTGGCGGTGGCATCGGCATCGTGATCGCCTGCCTTGGTTGTTTGGTCGTGATGGCAATCACGGAGGGCGGCAATCCAAGGTGGTGGCTGGTGGCAGCAGGCTTGGGGATGGTCGCGGGCATCGGTTGGATGGACGACCATCGCCCGTTGCCTGCATGGCCCCGGTTTGGTGTGCATGTTGTGGGCGCTTTCATGCTCGCGCTGGCACTTCACTTTGGTGGGGCTGGCACACTCGTGTGCGCGGCGGGGTTCGTGCTTGCGCTGGGGCTGGTCAATGCCTGGAATTTCATGGACGGCATCAATGGACTCGCGGCAAGTCAAGCGCTGCTCTGCGGGATGGCTTTCGCGGTATCGCCGGGATTTCCCGCGCCGATGCTGGGGATCGCATTGGCAGGCGCATGTGTCGGGTTCTTGCCATTCAATTTCCCGCGCGCGCACGTGTTCCTCGGTGACGTGGGCAGTACGTCCTTGGGCTATATGGTGGCTGCGCTGTTGGCGATCGGCATCTCCTCGGCAGCCGCCACCCGCGAATGGCCGTTGTTGTTGCTGGCACCGCTGGTGATGCTCACTGATAGCGTCCTGACCCTCCTGTGGCGGATGCATCGTGGTGATCGCTGGTGGAAAGCACATGCAGAGCATGCGTTCCAGCGATGGAGCCGAAACAAGGGCCACATCATCGTGACGTTGGCGTATGGCCTATGGACGCTAATTGTGATTGCGGTCATGCTTTGCGTGAGGCACACGCCGGGTGATACGGGCTTGATCGCATTCTTGGCGTGCGTGTCGACAACCAGCCTTGGATGGTGGTGGTTGCATCGAAAGTACGCTAGTCAATCCGCAGGATTCGGGTCATGAACACATGGAAGGAGCGTTTCAAGTTCGGCCTGCCACGCATGGCGGTGGTCCTGCACGACTTGGCCATGGTCTGGGTTTGCTGGCAGGGCTTGCACTACATTCGTTACACCATGCAACTGCAGCCGCTATCGGTTGATCTTTTCTCAAGTACGGTGTTGATCGTGATGGTGGCGCAAGGTTTGGTGTCATGGCGGGTCGGCTTGTATCGGGGGTTATGGAGGTTCGCCAGCGTTCCCGACCTCGTCAATATCTTCAAGGCTAGCCTGATCGGGCTGTTGGCCGTGGTGTTGGGTCTGTTTTTTTACAGCCGCCTTGATCTGGTCTCGCGGGGGGCGCTGGCGTTGTATCCGTTCGTCCTCACCTTGTTGCTTGGCGCCCCGCGACTGCTGTTCCGCGCATGGAAGGATCAGCGTTTGCTGCGCCTGGACGACTCCGCAGAGCGTGTGTTGATTCTGGGGGCAGGCCAGGCCGGTGAGGCCCTGGTGCGCGACCTGCGCCGCGCGGGACGCTATCAACCGGTGGGTTTCCTGGATGACGCGAACGCGTTACGCGGCACTCGCCTGCAGGGTTTGCCGGTGTTGGGTCGAATCGATGACGTGACCCGCATTGCGCGTGAAACAGCCGTGCAGTTGTTGGTGATCGCGATGCCGTCGCTGGACGCCAGTGCAATGCGTCGGATTGTCCGGATCTGCGAAGAGAGTCGCTTGCCTTTCCGCACGGTGCCTCGACTGGCTGACATGCTGGATGGCCATTCGATGCCATGGCAACTCAAGGAAGTTGCAATCGAAGATCTGCTTGGTCGACAACCCATGAGTCCCGATTGGAAGGCCATCGGCGGGTGGCTGGGCGGGCGCTCGGTGCTCGTCACCGGCGCGGGTGGCTCGATCGGTTCCGAACTGTGCCGGCAGTGCGCACGGCACGGTGCACGCCGGATTTCATTGGTCGAAATAGACGAATTGGCGCTATTGACCATGGAAGCAAACCTGCACCGCGACTTTCCCGAGATCGAATGCATACCGGTGCTTGGCGATTGCGGTGATCCAGCAGTGATGCGGCATGCACTGGGACTGGCTAAGGCCGATGCAGTGTTCCACGCCGCTGCCTACAAACAGGTGCCCCTGTTGCAGCGGCAATTGCGCGAAGCCGTTCGCAACAACGTCCTGGCCACAGACGTTGTTGCTCGCGCGAGTTGCGACGCTGGCGTGGGCACCTTCGTGCTGATTTCCACCGATAAGGCGGTGGATCCAGTCAACGTGCTCGGCGCGACCAAGCGGCTGGCGGAAATGCTGTGCCAAGCCTACGTCGAGCACCGTTCGACGCGGTTCGTCACAGTGCGCTTCGGCAACGTGCTGGATTCGGCGGGCAGCGTGGTGCCATTGTTTCGCGAACAGATCAGTCGCGGGGGGCCGGTAACGGTCACCGATCCTGACGTGACGCGCTACTTCATGACCATTCCGGAGGCCTGCCAATTGATCCTGCAGGCCTCTGCAATCGGCGCACAACAGGCGGTTTATACCCTCGACATGGGCGAGCCGATTCCGATCCGCATGCTGGCGGAACAGATGATCCGTCTGGCGGGCAAGCAACCTGGGCGAGATGTGGCAATCGAATATATCGGGCTACGTGCTGGCGAGAAGCTGCACGAAACCCTGTTTCATGTTGACGAGCGTTACAGCGCGACAAGCCATCCCAAGATCCTGCAAGCGACACCGCGCGCGGTGGCTTCAGAACGCATGGAACTGGCCATGAAGGCCTTGCGTGACGCCTCCCGAGACTATGATCTCGAGCGGCTAGCGGTTTCCTTGCGGGATGCGGTTCCGGAATTCAATCCCGCCGGTGAGCAGGAGCCCTCTCGCAATGCAACCATTGTTGCGTTCCCGGCCCGCCGCAGCCGTTTGAACACGTAGGCAACCCTCATGACCTCGCAGAAGACAAAACGCATTCGCAAGGCTGTGTTCCCGGTGGCAGGTCTTGGCACCAGATTCCTGCCGGCGACCAAGACGGTGCCGAAGGAGATGCTGCCAATCGTCGACAAGCCACTGATCCAGTACGCAGTGGACGAGGCAATTGAAGCGGGCTGTGACACGTTGGTATTCGTCACCAATCGCTACAAGCATTCGGTGGCCGATTATTTCGACAAGGCCTACGAGCTTGAACAGAAGCTTGAACGGGCTGGCAAGCACGAACAGCTGGAGCTGATCCGCAATGTCTTGCCGCCGGGCGTTCGCGCAGTGTTCGTGACCCAGACCGAAGCCTTGGGCCTGGGGCATGCGGTGCTATGCGCCAAGCCGGTCATCGGCGACGAATCTTTTGCCGTGTTGTTGCCTGACGATCTGATCTGGAGTCGTGGTGATGGCGCGTTGAAGCAGATGGCCGACCGTGCGCAGGCAACCGGTGGCAGCGTGATCGCGGTGCAGGACGTGCCGCATGAGCAGACCGGCAGTTACGGCATCGTCGCCACCGATGCCTTCGATGGCCAAGCCGGAAGGATCAGTCGGATCGTGGAGAAACCCAAGCCGGAAGACGCCCCTAGCAATCTTGCAGTGGTTGGTCGGTACATCCTGGATCCCTCGATCTTCGAACTGCTGGAAACCACCAAGCAGGGTGCCGGTGGTGAAATCCAGTTGACCGACGCAATCTCTTCGCTGCTGTTGAACAAGCCGGTAGAGGCATTTCGTTTCCATGGCACCCGCTTTGATTGCGGCACCCACCTCGGTTTGATCGAAGCGACCATGCGCTACGCACTGGACCACGAACTGTTCAGCGAGGCCGTCCGCACTCTGATGCAGAACGCACTCGCCGAGATGGGCGTGCTGGATAACTAGATCGCCGATATGACATGCACACCATAACGGGGGCCATTGGCCCCGTTATGGTGTGATCGCTTCATCGCAGGCTCAGAGCATCTCGAAAATACCCGCCGCGCCCATGCCCGTACCAATGCACATGGTGACCATGCCGTACTTCTGCTGGCGGCGGCGCATGCCATGCAGGATGGTCGCGGTGCGCACCGCGCCGGTCGCACCGAGCGGATGTCCCAAGGCTATCGCGCCACCCAGCGGGTTGACCTTTGCAGGGTCCAGTCCGCAGGTACGGATCACTGCGAGCGCCTGTGCGGCGAAGGCTTCGTTGAGTTCAATCCAGTCCAGCTGATCCTGGTTGAGACCGGCTTGCTTAAGCGCCTTCGGGATCGCTTCGATCGGGCCGATGCCCATCACTTCCGGTCGCACGCCCGCCACCGAGAAACTGACGAAGCGCGCCAGCGGCGTCAGCCCGTAGTCCTTGATTGCCTGTTCCGAGGCCAGTAATACCGCACCAGCACCATCACTCATCTGCGAACTGTTGCCCGCGGTCACGCTGCCACCGAACTGGCCATTGCGGAATACCGGGCGCAGCTTGGCCAGTCCCTCGAGCGACGTATCCGGACGCGGTCCTTCGTCGGTATCCACCAGCCTTTGCTTGATGCGCACGACATTGCCAGCAAGATCGGGAACATGTGAGACCACGTCGTACGGGCTGATCTCGTCGCGGAATTCTCCTGCGGCAATCGCGGCAAGCGCCTTTTGGTGGGAGACGAATGCAAACGCATCCTGGTCCTCACGGCTGACCTTCCATTCCTCCGCCACTTTCTCCGCAGTGATGCCCATGCCATAGGCAATCGCGACGTGGTCGTTGTTGAATACCGACGGCGCCATCGCGACTTTGTTGCCCATCATCGGCACCATGCTCATCGATTCGGTGCCGCCGGCCAGCATCAGCTCGGAGTTGCCAAGTCGAATCTGGTCGGCCGCCAGCGCAACCGCCTGCAGCCCCGACGAACAGAAGCGATTGATGGTTTGCGCCGCGATGGTGTTTGGCAGGCCGGCCAGCAACACCCCAATGCGCGCCACGTTCATGCCTTGCTCGCCCTCGGGCATCGCGCAGCCGATGATCGCGTCGTCGATACGGTTGACGTCGATGCCCGGCGCCTGCGCGATCACGCTGCGCAACACGTGCGCCAGCATGTCGTCGGGACGGGTGTTGTGGAACACGCCGCGTGGCGCCTTGCC
>JBDSGA010000254.1:0-9220 GCA_039919235.1 Thermomonas sp.
TGCTGGATCCGGTGATGGTGGCGACGTCCGGCGCGAAACTTCTGGAAGACGATGCCCTGCATGCGCTGCGCACGCGGCTATTACCGATGGCGACCGTGCTGACACCAAACATCCCCGAGGCCGAACTACTGCTAGGCCATCACATCGATGATGCAATGGCGGCAGACGATGCCGCACGCGCACTGCTCGCACTCGGCCCGCAATCGGTGCTGCTCAAAGGCGCCCATTTGAATGAAGGCGACATGGTGGTGGATCGCTACCTGGATGCGCGCGTGGACGCGGAGTTCCAGCATGACCTCCTGCCATTGGAAGGCCACGGCACCGGCTGCACCTTGGCGTCGGCAATTGCCGCCAATCTCTGTCTTGGCCTATCGCCTGCACAGGCCTGCAGCGTGGCGATCGACTATGTCGCAGAAGCGCTCAGGCGCGGTTATCGTCCGGGCAAGGGCGACGTGGTGATACTCGATCATTTCGGCGCATCGAAGCTTGGGCGTCGTTGATGCGGTCACTGGAATTTGCGGTGCAATCGCAGGACGGACGCCGAGCAGCATTGATTGCGCGACTCCCCGATTCACCGCGCGCAAGCCTGTTGTGGATGCCTGCACTGGGCGTTGCTGCTCGCCACTACATCCCATTCGCTGAAGCGGTGGCGGCACGCGGCATCGCGGTGTTCTTACACGAATGGCGCGGCAACGGCAGCAGCAGCGTCCGAGCGCGTCGCGACATCGACTGGGGCTATCGCGAACTGCTGGATGACATCAACGCCAGCAGCAATATCGTCTCTGCGCATGCACACGAAATGCCACGCATCGTGGGTGGACACAGCCTTGGCGGGCAACTAGCCTGCATGCACGCAGTGCTGGCACCTGACCGCATGCAAGCGACGTGGCTGGTCGCCAGTGGCGCGCCTTACTGGCGTGTGTTCCCGCGACCGATGCGCTGGTGGTTACCATCAGCCGCCCGTTTCCTGCAATGGCTGGCGAAACGCGTTGGTTTCATGCCGGGCCGCAGGATCGGATTCGGCGGCAACGAAGCTGCTGGCGTCATGACGGACTGGGCGCGTACCGCCTTGAGTGGACGTTATGCAGCCCGAGGTATCGCCACGGACATCGAGCACGCCTTGTCTGCGTTCCAAGGTGACGTACGCGCAGTGACGTTCTCGGAGGACTGGATGGCGCCACCGAGTTCGCTCAAGTTCCTGCTATCGAAACTCGGCAAGGCGCACATCACCGATGTACATTTCTCATCCGCACACATCGGCATTACCGCTGACCATTTCGCGTGGATGAAATACCCCGATGCTGTCGCCGCCTGGTTGACAGACGGCGACGTTGCCAAGCCTGACTAGATGCGTCCGAACAGCAACGCCGCGTTGGTGCCGCCAAAGCCGAAGCTGTTGGACATCACCGTACGCAGGTCGGCATCGCGGCTTTCGCGCACGATCGGGAACTCTGCGCAGCGCGGATCGAGCTCTTCGATGTTTGCGGAACCCGCCATGAAGCCATCCTGCATCATCAACAGGCAGTAGATCGCCTCATGCACGCTGGCCGCGCCGAGCGAATGCCCGCTGAGCGCCTTGGTCGACGACAACGGCGGGATCGCGTTATCGAAGGCGGCGCGCACGGCTTCCAGTTCGGTCACATCGCCCAATGGGGTCGAGGTGCCATGCGTGTTGAGGTAATCGATGGGGGCTTTGATCCCTTCCATCGCCATGCGCATGCAGCGGACTGCGCCCTCGCCGCTCGGCGCCACCATGTCGGCGCCGTCGCTGGTCACGCCGTAGCCCAACAATTCCGCATGGATGCGTGCGCCGCGGGCCACCGCGTGCTCGTAATCCTCCAGCACCAACATGCCGCCGCCACCGGCGATGACGAAGCCATCGCGGTTGGCGTCGTACGGACGCGACGCGCTCGCCGGGGTGTCGTTGAAATGGGTCGACAGCGCACCCATCGCGTCGAACTGGCTGGTCATGCCCCAATGCACTTCCTCGCCACCACCTGCGAACACGATGTCCTGCGCACCGTGGCGAATCAGGTCGGCTGCGGCGCCGATGCAATGCGCCGATGTTGCGCAGGCTGCGGACAGCGAATAGCTGACGCCCTTGATCGCAAACGCGGTAGCCAATGCAGCGGAAACGGTGGAACACATCGTGCGCGGCACCATGTACGGGCCGATCTTGCGCACACCCTTGGCCCGCAGCAGGTCGGCGGTTTCGATCTGCCATTGCGGTGAGCCGCCGCCCGACCCTGCGATCACGCCAATCCGCGGATCGCTGATGGCCGCGAGGTCAAGGCCCGCATCGGCAATCGCGTCCTGCATCGCAACGCAGGCGTAGGCCGCGGCATCGCCCATGAAGCGTTTCTGCTTGCGATCAATGCGGGCATCCAGGTCGATCTCCGGCACACCTGCCACATGGCTGCGCAGGCCCATCTCCGCTTGGTCATGGCGGAAGCTGATGCCGCTGCGTCCCGCCCGCAGCGATGCTGACACCGTTGCCGCGTCGTTGCCGAGGCAGGACACGATGCCCATGCCTGTGACGACAACGCGCTGGCCAATCTTGTTGCTCATACCACCTCCGTTGCCTGGAACAGGCCAACCCGCATGTCCTTGGCCGTATAAATTTCCTTTTCGTCGACGAGGGTTCGACCATCGGCGATCACCATCTTCAGGCGCCCGCGCATGACCCGGCGCACGTCGATTTCGTAACTGACGATCTTCGCATCGGGCATCACCTGCCCGGTGAACTTGATCTCGCCCGCACCCAATGCGCGTCCGCGCCCGCCCTCGCCCAGCCACGGCAGGAAAAATCCGGTCAGCTGCCACATCGCATCCACGCCCAGGCAGCCGGGCATCACCGGGTCGCCGAGGAAATGGCAGCCGAAAAACCAAAGGTTCGGGTTGATGTCGAGTTCCGCGCGGATGAAGCCCTTGCCGTTGGCGCCACCGTCTTCGCTGATATGGGTGATGCGATCGAACATCAGCATCGGCGGCGCAGGCAACTGGGCATTTCCTGGACCAAACATCTCACCACGACCGCAGGCCAGCAGTTGCTCGCGATCCAGAGAAGAGGGACGGGTCATCGAATGCGCCTGGCGGGAAAACCCAGATTCTAGCGGCGCAGCGCCCACATACCTATGCGTATGCTGAAGCCAACGCCGCCGTTCATGTGGCCACATCGACAAAATCGAATCCTAATGCATGTGAGGACGCCGGATCACATTGCGTATTAAGCTTCGGATCCATCCTGCTTGGAACCTCGCGGCACCGCGCGGCTTGATCGAGCACCTGGATCAATGCGCCGCAAACGTCGAGGACGATGTCTCCATGACCGCGCTGGCCGAACGCATCAAATGGGGATCCAGTGCGTCTGTTTCACTGATCCAACACCACGGCCACAGCGAGCGGGAGTAAACAGACGATGCCCTGGATCGAACATGATTACGCCAGCAGTGATGCACTTGCCGCGCACATGGTCGATGCGCTCGTCGATGCCTGCAGCGAGGCGGCACGCAGGAGTGGCAGCGCATGGCTGGCGATGGCGGGTGGCCGCACGCCACTGCCGATCTATGCAGCGCTTGCGAATGCATTTCCAACCGCATCGATGATGCTGGTCCCGAGCGATGATCGCTGCGTGCCACATGCGCATCCCGCCTCCAATGTCAGCGCATTGCGCGCAGCGTTCGCCGGGCATCCCGGCACCGTCGTCAATCCGCTGACCCGCGAAGACGGCGATGAACAGGCATCGCTCGTGCAAGCACGTGCACTGCTCGCAGTGAATGCACAGCCGTTCGATGCGGTCCTGCTGGGCATGGGCGCCGATGGCCATTTCGCATCCCTGTTCCCGGGCGCGGCCAACCTCGAAAGCGGGCTCTCGCTGGACAGTCGCATCGCCGCCATCGCCACCCTGCCCGACCCATTGCCGGCGGAAGCACCGTTCCCGCGCATTAGCCTGACCCTACCGCGCTTGTTGCATGCGCGCAGCATCCACTTGGTCATCACCGGCGAAGCCAAGCGGCTTGTCCTGCGACGCGCGCAACAGGCAGGCCATGATCCGCACGTGCACCCGATCGCCGCGCTGTTGCAGGCGCGCGAACATCGGGTGCAGATCCACTGGAGTCCCTGATGGCGATTCATCGACGAGCAATCCGTCAGCAAGCATGAGTGACGCAGAAAAAGAAAAAGGCCGATGGGATTCCATCGGCCTTTCGCAATTGGTGCGCCCGGAGAGATTCGAACTCCCGACCCCCAAGTTCGTAGCCTGGTGCTCTATCCAACTGAGCTACGGGCGCAGAAGCGGAATTATGCGTTGACTTTGCAAGTGACGTCAACGCAAAACACCCACAACATCTCGCGATTTTGCCTCGATGGCGGAGACTGAGGGATTCGAACCCTCGATGGAGTTTTAAGCCCCATACTCCCTTAGCAGGGGAGCCCCTTCAGCCGCTCGGGCAAGTCTCCGAAGGCAAAATCGTGAGCTGCGCAGGATACAGGCAAAATCCCCGATCCCGCAAACTCAATCGGCGTCAGCTGCCTTTTTTTCGGATCCATCCGCGTTCTGTATGCGTTGATAGATTTCTTCACGATGCACGGACACGTCCTTCGGCGCAGTGATGCCAATCCGGACCTGATTGCCCTTGACGCCCAGCACCGTAACGGTAATGGCATCGCCGATCATCAATGTTTCACCGACTCTCCGTGTGAGGATCAGCATCTTGCAACTCCCCTGTCGCCTGCGGCCACCCTGCAACCCATCCAGCAGTGGAATGCAAGGCGCATCCAATCCTCTTGATCATACGGGCGTTCGTTCAGTAATCACAACCTCCGTAGGTCACAGTTCGCCTAATCGCTCTTGGATCCAACTGCTGACGCCGGCCAGTGCGGCAAGCAACGCGGGGCCATCATCGCCCCCGCCCTGCGCCATGTCAGGGCGCCCGCCGCCCTTGCCACTGATGCGCTTGGCCACGTCGCCCAGCAATTCCCCGGCATTGATTCTGCCCAGCGCGCTGCCACTCACCCCTGCCACCAGCGATGCCTTGCCTGCATTTGCGCCCGCCAGCACGATGACCGCATCGCCCAGCTGTTGCTTGAGCCGGTCCATTGCGTCGCGAAGTGCCTTGGCATCGAATCCTTCCAAGCGAGTCGCGAGTACCTTGATCCCCGCCACCTCCTGCGCTTGTCCGGCAAGGTCGCTGGTCGCGCCCGAGGCAGCCTTGGCCTTCAATGCATCGAGTTCGCGCTCCAGCTTCTTTTGCTTGTCCAGCAGTGCACGCAGCTTGTCGCTCAATTCGCCACTGGGCGAACCCAGCATCGCAGCCACTTCATCAAGCCGGCGCTCTTCTTCGGCAACATGATCCAGCGCGCCTTGGCCGGTCACCGCCTCGATGCGACGCACCCCGGCCGACACCCCACCCTCGGCGATGATCTTGAACAGGCCAATGTCGCCGGTACGGCTCACGTGCGTGCCACCGCATAGTTCGGTCGAGGTCGGCCCGAACCGCAACACGCGGACATGTTCGCCGTATTTTTCGCCGAACAACGCCAGTGCACCGAAATCGAGCGCTTCCTGCATCGCCATCTGGTGCACTTCACCGGCGTGGTTGGCGCGCACTTCAACATTGACCCGGCGCTCGACCTCAGCCACTTCAGCCTCGGTCATCGGCTGGAAATGCGAGAAATCGAAGCGCAGCCGATCAGGTGCGACCAACGATCCCTTCTGCTGCACATGGTTGCCGAGCACGTTGCGCAACGCGGCATGTAGCAAATGCGTGGCGCTATGGTTGAGGATCGTGGCTGAGCGGCGGGCCCCATCGATGGCACCAGTGAGGCGGTCACCGCGTTTCAGCGTTCCCGCCTGCAGCGTGCCGACATGTCCATGGAACTGACCGGCCAGCTTGACGGTATCGGCAACCGCGAAACGCCCGTCTTGTCCATCCAATGCGCCGTGCAATTCCCCTGTGTCGCCCACCTGTCCACCCGACTCGGCATAGAACGGCGTCTGCTCAAGGATGACGATGGCAGCGTCGCCCGCTGCAATGGCATCAACTGGGCGCCCATCCTTCAGCAGGGCGAGCACGGTCAAACCATCCCCTTCGAGCGAGTCGTAACCCAGGAATGTCGTAGGCGTCAGCTGCGCGACCAGGTCGGCGGGCAACTGGGTGCCACCACCAAACTTGCCGGCCGCACGCGCGGTGTCCTTCTGCTGCGCCATCGCCGCATGGAAGCCAGCGACATTGACCGACATACCGCGCTCGCGCGCCATGTCCTGAGTCAGATCAAGCGGGAAACCGTAGGTATCGTAGAGGCGGAATGCATCGCCGCCCGGGATGGTGCCGCTGCTGCGATCCGCAAGGTCATTGAAGATGCGCATGCCTGAATCGAGCGTTTCGGCAAAGCGCTCTTCCTCCGCCTTCAATGCACGCTCGGCGGTGTCGCGACCTTCGCGAAGCACGGGATAGGCATCACCCATCAAGTCATCGAGCGTGACCACTAGTTTGTGGAAAAACGGCTCACGCACGCCCAGCATCCAGCCATGGCGCAGTGCGCGGCGGATAATTCGGCGCAGGACGTAACCACGACCTTCGTTGCTCGGCAGGACGCCATCCACGATGAGGAATGAGCAGGCACGGATATGGTCAGCGATGACCCGCAGCGACTTGTTCTGCAAATCCGGGGTGGCGGTCAGTTCGGATGTCTTGCGAATCAGCGCATCGAACAGGTCAATTTCGTAATTGCTATGCACGTGCTGCAGCACCGCAGTGATCCGCTCGAGGCCCATCCCGGTATCCACGCACGGCGCCGGCAACGGCACCAAGGTCCCGTCAGGTTGGCGATCAAACTGCATGAAGACGTTGTTCCAGATCTCGATATAGCGATCACCGTCCTCATCCTGCGAACCGGGCGGGCCACCCGCATGTTCCGGCCCGTGGTCGTAGAAGATTTCGCTGCACGGACCGCACGGGCCAGTATCGGCCATCTGCCAAAAGTTGTCCGATGCGTAGGGCGCGCCCTTGTTGTCGCCGATGCGGATGATGCGTTCGGCCGGCAACCCGATATCGCGATGCCAGATGTCGAAAGCTTCGTCGTCATCCTGGTAGATCGTGACCAGCAGGCGTTCCGCGGGCAGCTTCCAGACCTCCGTCAGCAATTCCCAGGCCCAGGCGATGGCCTCCTTCTTGAAGTAGTCGCCGAACGACCAGTTGCCGAGCATTTCGAAGAACGTGTGATGGCGGGCGGTATAACCGACCTGATCGAGATCATTGTGCTTACCACCGGCCCGCAGGCAACGTTGCACATCCGCAGCGCGCACATAACTGCGCTTCTCCGCGCCAAGGAACACGTCCTTGAACTGGACCATCCCGGAATTGGTGAACATCAGGGTCGGATCGTTGCCGGGCACCAAGGGCGCCGATGGCACGATGGTGTGACCCTTCGAGGCAAAGAAATCCAGGAAATCCCGGCGGATGTCGGAGGTAGTTTTCATGTGGTCATCGTGTTGGAGCGAGCGCCGTACTGCGCCGCTTCCCGTCACGATGCGGGCGCGGAACCGAGTTGGCAACCCAATCCCACCAGTTTACAGCCGCGTGCCGCTCAATCCTGCCCGGTGGTATCCAATGCGCGTCTGATATGTTCCATGCTGAAACCGCGTCGCAGCAGGAAGTCGATCGCCTTACGTTGAACCGCGCGGCCACCTGCCAGCGCCGCTGGATGGCGACGATTGACGAGATCCTTTGCGTTCTCGGCCCAGTCGCCATCGAATCCTTCCATGGCCGCGGCGATGATCTCGCCGGCAAGCGCATGGGTACCCAGCTCAGCCCGGATCCGCACCGGCCCGTGCCCAGCGTTGGAGCGGCTGCGCACCAGCAATTCAGCAAAACGTGCGTCGTCCTGCCAGCCTGATGTCGACAGCGTGTCTACCACGGTTTTTGCCTGGTCTGGTTCGACGCCTTTGCTGGTCAGCTTGCGGGCCAGTTCACGCCGTGAATGCTCGCGACGTGTCAGCAAGCCCAATGCACGTTGGGTGGGCGTGAGCTCCGGGCGACAGCGGCGCGGCGACGCTGACGAGGGCGCCGCGCCACCGCCATCGCCCGACCGCATCAGTCGTCCTTGGCAGCGACGTCGGCTTCATCACGCGGCGCTTCTTGCGGCACGAACTGCGCACGCAGTGCCGCTTCAAGCTTCTGGGCTTGGGCCGGATTTTCCTTGAGATAGGTGCGGGCGTTTTCCTTGCCTTGGCCGATGCGCTCGCCGTCGTAGCTGTACCAGGCGCCTGCTTTCTCGACCAACTTGGCCTCCACGCCCATCTCGATCAGTTCGCCTTCGCGGCTGATGCCTTCGCCGTACAGGATCTCGGTAATGACCTGTTTGAACGGAGGCGCGAGCTTGTTCTTGACGACCTTGATCCGGGTCTGGTTGCCGATTATCTCATCGCCCTTCTTGATCGCGCCGATGCGGCGGATGTCCAAGCGAACCGAGGCGTAGAACTTGAGTGCATTGCCGCCGGTGGTCACTTCGTTGCTCTGGCCCGGCATCATCATGCCGATCTTCTGCCGCAGCTGGTTGATGAAAAACACCATGGTATTGCTGCGCTTGATGTTACCGGTCAGCTTGCGCAAGGCCTGGCTCATCAGGCGAGCTTGCAGGCCAGGCAGCTGGTCACCCATCTCGCCTTCGATTTCTGCGCGCGGGGTGAGTGCTGCCACGGAGTCGATCACCACCATGTCTACCGCGTTGGAGCGCACCAGCATGTCGGCGATTTCCAGCGCCTGCTCGCCAGTATCCGGCTGCGACAGGTAGAGCTCGTCCAGGTTGACGCCCAACTTCTGGGCATAGGTCGGATCGAGCGCGTGCTCAGCGTCGATGAACGCGCAGGTGCCACCGGCTTTCTGGCATTCGGCGATCGTCTGCAGGGTCAAGGTGGTCTTGCCGGACGACTCCGGCCCGTAAATCTCGATCACCCGGCCCTTCGGCAGGCCACCGATGCCCAAGGCGATATCCAGCATCAACGAGCCGGTGCCGATGGTCTCCACCGCTTCGACTGCGCGGTCACCCATGCGCATGACCGATCCCTTGCCGAACTGCTTCTCGATCTGGCCGAGGGCCGCCGCAAGCGCGCGCTTCTTGTTCTCATCCATGGTCTTGTTCCTCAAAGGGTGTGTCGGGTCTGGAAGCAGGTTAGGTGGGTCCTGTCGCATGGACTGCGACTTGGCGCGCCGTGGAATCA
>JBDSGA010000255.1:0-11041 GCA_039919235.1 Thermomonas sp.
AAATACGCCATCATCTTGATCGTATTTGCGTTCAGCCTGCTGTATTCGGTGCCGAACGTGTTCCCGCAGGATGCAGCGGTCCAGGTGACTGCCAACCGGGGCTCCAAGGTTGATGAGGCACTCCAGAAGCAAGTCGAAGCTGCGCTGAAAAAGGCTTCGGTGTCTTTCGAATCCAGCGCAATCGGCAAGGATGGGAACCTGCTTGTTCGCGTCGGTAATTCCGACAGGCAAGCAACGGCATCAAGGATCATCCATGACGCACTTGGCAGCGGCTACGTGGTGGCATTGAACGAGGCATCTACCGTGCCGGGCTGGTTGCAGGCGATCGGTGCCAAGCCGATGTTCCTGGGCCTGGACTTGCGCGGCGGCGTGCACTTCCTGATGCAGGTGGACAAGGAGGCTGCGCTGAAGAAGCGCTTCGACTCGACTGCCGAAGATATCCGTGTGGTGCTGCGCGACAACCATATCCGTTACACCTCGGTCGAGCCGGACGCCAATGGTGTCGTTGTCGCCAAACTCGGT
The DNA here is from genome assembly GCA_039919235.1 of Thermomonas sp. GTDB lineage: Bacteria > Pseudomonadota > Gammaproteobacteria > Xanthomonadales > Xanthomonadaceae > Thermomonas. The sequence continues at coordinate 523 of JBDSGA010000255.1, forward strand.
GCCGGAGCAGACGTGGCCAAGACGCAGCAGCTGATCGTGCGCGACATGGCGACTTACAAGATCGATGTCGAGGGCGAGCAGATCTCGGTGCGCATCCCGCAGGTCGAACTGGACAAGATGCTCACCGAAGCGGTGCAGCAGAACATCGGCACGATCAACAACCGCATCAATGAGCTGGGCGTTGCCGAACCCATCATCCAGCGCCAAGGTGCCGACCGGGTAATGGTGCAGTTGCCCGGCGTCCAAGACACTGCCCAAGCCAAGCGGATCCTGGGTGCCACCGCGACGCTTGAATACCGCGGCGTGGTCGAAGGCAATGCCTATGACGCACGCGATAACGGGATTGTTCCGCCGGAAGCGCGCGTATATGAGCGCAAGGAAATCGGCGCGGATGGCAAGCCAATTCCGGTGCTGCTCAACAAGCGAGTGATCGCCTCGGGCGAACAGTTGCAGAGTGCATCGGCGTTCTTCGATTCGCAATCGGGTACGCCTGCGGTACGCGTACGCCTGACCAGCGTGGGCGGCCAGCGCATGTTCGATTACTCCAGCGAGCATGTCGGAAAGGGCATGGCGGTGGTCTATATCGAGCGCGTCCCGGAAGTGAAGATAGTCGATGGCAAGGAAGTGCATAGCACCCGCACCAGCGAACAGGTGATCTCGGTCGCGACCATCCAGAGCAGCCTGGGCCGGGAGTTCCAGACCACCGGCCTTGAAAGCATGAAGGAAGGTGCGGACCTTGCCCTGCTGCTGCGCGCTGGTGCGCTGGCGGCGCCGATGGACTTCGTCGACGAACGCACCGTCGGCCCGAGCCTGGGCAAGGAAAACATCCAGCGTGGCCTGACCGCAGTGGCGTACTCCTTCATCTTCGCCCTGGTGTTCTTCCTGTTCTATTACCGGATGTTCGGGGTCATCACCTGTCTGGCCTTGATGATCAACCTGTTGGCGGTGATCGCGCTGATGTCACTGCTTGGCTTCACCCTGACGTTGCCCGGACTGGCCGGCATCGCCCTGACGGTGGGCATGTCGGTGGACGCCAACGTGCTGATCAACGAACGAATACGCGAGGAGCTGCGCGATGGCATGCCGCCGCAATCGGCGATCGCCGCCGGCTACGAAAAAGCCTCCGGCACCATTGCCGACGCCAACCTGACTGCAATGCTGGCCGGCGTGGCGCTGTTCGCGTTCGGCACCGGACCGCTCAAGGGCTTCGCGGTGGCACTGATCCTAGGCATCGTGACGTCCATGTACACCGCGGTCTCCGCATCGCGCGGCATCGCCACCTTGTTCTACGGCGGCAAGCGAAAGCTGAAGTCGATCGCGATCTAAGCAGGTACAGCATCCATGAAACCATTCAACGTATTCCCCTACGACAGCAACATCGACTTCATGCGCCTGCGCTGGGTGTCACTGTCAGTGGCGGCCCTGCTGCTGCTGGCTTCGATCGGCGGCATGGTCGTCAACGGCTTCAATTTCGCCCTGGACTTCACCGGCGGTGTTGGCGTCGAGCTTCGCTACGACAGGGCGCCGGACGTCGACGATGTGCGCAAGAAGCTGGACGCATCCGGCTACGACGGCGCACAGGTGCAGGCATTCGGCAGTGGCAAGGACTTGCTGGTACGCCTGCAGGCCGATGGCAAGCAAGAGGGTGGCGCGGACAAGACCAGCAGCATCGGTGACGCGGTAGCCACGGCGGCTTCCTTGGCGGGCAATCCGGCAACCAAGATGAGCAGCGCGGTGATCAGCGCGCAGGTCGGCGAGGAACTGGCGTGGAACGGTTTCTATGCCTTGCTGTTCGTGCTGCTGGGTTTCCTGATTTACATCTCGGTACGTTTTGAATGGAAGTTCGCGGTCGCCGCCATCATCGCCACCCTGCACGATGTGATCATCTGCGCCGGTTGGTTCGCGCTCAGTGGGCATGAGTTCGACCTGACCGTGCTGGCTGGCATCCTGTCGGTGATGGGCTATTCGATCAACGACACCATCGTCGTGTTCGACCGCGTGCGCGAGAACTTCAAGTCGATGCGCATCCCACCACGCGAACTGCTCAACAAGTCGGTCAACCAGACCCTGTCGCGCACGGTGATCACCTCGTTCGTCGCGTTCCTGACTGTGCTGGCGCTGTATCTGTACGGGGGTGGTTCGCTGCGCGGGATGGCCGAGTCGCAGATGATCGGCATCATCGTCGGTACCCTGTCGTCGATCTTCATCGCGTGCCCGCTCCTGCTGTGGCTGAACGTGAGCAAGCAGGACCTGATGCCGAAGGCCAAGGACGAGGCGGCGCTGGCCCGCCGCCCCTGAGCAATCGGCAAGGACAGAAACGAAAAGGCCGCGCATTGCGCGGCCTTTTCACATGCAGCGTGCAGAGCGCCTACTTGAAGACGGCGGCGTAACCCGACTGCACGATGGTCTTCTGCAGGGCGTCGCTGAGCTTCAAGTTGCCCGCGAGCAGTTGCCGCGATGCAATACCACGCGCGTCCAGTGGACCGGTGCCGGCGCCGCGGAAATCGCAGACGCGTCCCCCGGCTTCACGCACCAGCAGGATGCCGGCGGCGATATCCCAAGGCTTCACCCCGGCCTCAAAGTAACCATCGGTACGGCCGCAGGCCACGTAAGCCAGGTCCAGCGCGGCGGAACCGGTGCGGCGGACGTCTTCGGCATCACGCAATAGCTCGCGGATGCATTCCAGCTGGGCCGGCGTGCGTTCGCGTTCGCGAGGTGCAAAACCTGTCGACAGCATTGCGCCCGAAAGGTCCTTGCGCTCGGAGACGCGGATGCGGCGGTCGTTGAGGACCGCGCCGCTGCCGCGGCTGGCGGTGAACAGTTCGTTGCGCAACGGATCGAAGATGACGCCGTGCTGGGTCTCGCCACCCTCGACCAGGGCGATCGACACGCACCAGTGCGGGAATCCGCGCAGGTAGTTGCTGGTGCCATCCAGTGGATCGATCACGAACAACGACCGGCTGCTGCCCTGCGCGCCGCCTTCCTCGCCCAGGATGGCGTAGTCGGGATAGGCGCGGCGTAGTTCCTTGATGACGATCTTTTCCGCAGCTTCGTCCACTTCGCTGGCGAAATCGAAGCGGTCCTTTTCGATCACATTGATCGCGTCCAGCTTGTGCATGCTGCGCAGGAGCACGTTGCCGGCGGCGCGAGCGGCCTTGACCATGACATTGACGACGGGTTTCTGCATGGCGTACAGCGCCTCGGTGAAAGAGGTGGAAGGGGGACTGCTGCGGAAAAGAGCAACGCCGGCGCCAGGGCCGGGCCGCGGAGTTTACCATTGCCACATGAGTGAACCAGCAAGCATGTCGCCGATGGCGGCCGAAAACCTGCGCATTGTCCTCGTCGGCACCCAACATCCGGGCAACATCGGCGCGGCGGCCCGTGCAATGAAAACCATGGGGTTGTCGAAGCTGGTGCTGGTCGCGCCGGAAAAGACGCCCGACGGGAATACCCACGCGATGGCGGCCGGCGCCGATGACCTGATCGAGGCGGCTCCCGTGTTTGCGACCTTGAATGAAGCGGTGGCCGATTGCCGTTGGGTGCTCGGCTGCACCGCGCGCAGCCGGCGCGTGCAACTGGAGGAGCTGCATCCGCGCGATGCCGCGCAACGAGCGATCTTGGCCACGGCCAGCGGTCCCGTCGCGCTGGTGTTCGGACGCGAGCGCACTGGCCTGGAAAACGAGGAGCTGCAGCTTTGCCACGCTGCGGTGCACATTCCTTCCGACCCTGCGTTCAGTTCGTTGAACCTGGCGGCTGCGGTGCAGGTGGTGAGCTATGAGCTGCGCTGCGCGCTGTTGGGTAATGAGGTAGCCCGGCCCGAGGCCATGCGCACCGCGCCGCCGGGTTCGCAGGCGGCGACGCATGCCGAACTCGAAGGCCTGTTCGGGCAATTGGCGGAAGCGCTTGAGCAGATCGATTTCCACAAGGGTCGTGCACCTGAATCAGCGATGCGCAAGCTGCGCCGCCTCTATCTGCGCGCGAACCTGGACCATGCCGACATCCGCTTGCTGCGCGGCGTGCTGGCCGATACCCAGCGAATGGCACGGCTGGCCATTGCGGCAGGCGCACAGGGCTAGATGACGACCAGGCTCCGCCAGCACGTGCATGGCTCTGGCAGAAGCCGGCAAGACAGCACCAGAAATCAGTTAGGCTCCGCGCTGGCTTCCGACGCGGCCTTCGCCTTGCTCCCTTTGTTCCGCCCTAGGTGTTCCGCATTTGTGTCGCTTGGTTTTGGCTTGTTGCTGGCGGCGATGACCGCACTGTTGCCCGCGCATGCGCAGCAGACGAATGGCACGCTCCCAGACGACGAGGCCAGCGTGCTGGTGCTGGGCCGGATCAGCGACGATCCGAAGTCGCACTACGAGCAACTCAAACCCTTGCTTGAATATGTCGTGCCAAGGATGGCGGGCGTCGGCATCCGCACTGGCCGCATCCTGATGGCCCGTGATTTCCAGCAGATGGCCAGTTACATGCGCCGTGGCCGCGTTGACTGGGTGACCGAGACCTCAGGCAATGCGGTGTTGCTGGAGCAGCGCGCCAATGCGCATTCGCTGCTGGTCACCGAGCGCGATGGCGCCAGCCGATACCACACGGTGGTCTTCGTGCGCCGAGACAGTACGATCCAGTCACTCAAGGACCTGACTGGGCATAGCGTCGCATTCCAGAGCCCGTATTCGACCAGCGCCTATTACCTGCCCGCGAGCATGTTGCTGGAGTCCGGCCAGCGCATGGAATTGCTGCTCTCGCCGATGGACCGGCCGCCCGCAGATTCGGTTGGTTATCTGTTCGCGCGCACCGAACTCAACATCACCACCTGGGTGCATAAACGCCTGGTCGATGCCGGCGTGTTCAGCAACCTCGATTGGGCCAGCCCGCAACGCCTGCCGCCTGCGTTCGCGGCTGATTTCCGGATCATCGCCGAGAGCCAGGACGTGCCGCGCGCGCTGGTGCTCACCCGCGCCGGGATGGACCCGAAGATCGAGGCCCGCCTGCGTGAAGTGCTGCTGGAGGCATCCAACGATCCGGATGCAGGCGAGGCCATGCAGCTATTCCTGGGGACGTCGCGCTTCCTTCCACTGACTACAGATGATCGCAAGGCCATGGACCATCTCGGCGCGGGCGTGGCCCGCGTGCGCAGGGAGGTCGAATGAAGAAGCCGCGGATCGGATTGCAGACGCGGTTCCTTGCCGCGATCGCGCTCATGTTCGTGGTGGTCGTCGTGGTGATGGTGCTGCTGTGGAATCGGCAGCAAGCAACCCAGCATGACGTGAGCGAAGTCACCCGCAGCGTCATGCACGAACTCATTTTCGAGCAGGTACGCGCCGATGGCGAGGCGGAAGTCCATCAGTTGGCGGACGCATTGGCGAACCCGTTGTATTACTTCGACCTGGATGCGGTGGGCACACTCGCCCGGGCAGCACTGCGCGAGTCCGATGTCGACTATGTGCTGGTGTACGACCCAGCCGGGCGCATCCTGCACGACGGGTCCGGCGACATCGCGGCATATGGCCAGCCGATGGGCGATCCGCTTGCGGCAGAGGTAGTCGCCGCAAAGGGTCCGCACACGCGTGCAGTGGGGCAGGTCCTGGACGTATCCAGCCCGATCATGATCGGCGACCAGCGCCTGGGCGGCGTGCGCATCGGTTACTCACTGGCCGGGGTCGCCCGCGCGGAGCAGCAATCGATGGCGGGTTTGCGACACCGCATCGATGAGGTCGGTCGCCGCAACCTGGGGTGGCTGTTGTTGCTGTGCGCCGCGCTTGGCGTGATCGGACTTGCCACTGCTTTGCTGGTGCAACGCATGTTGGTCCGGCCGATCCGGGTGCTGGGCGATGCCGCCCGAGAAATCGAAGCCGGCAATTTCTCGGTACCCGTGCCGGACAGTGGTCGCGAGGACGAACTGGGTGACTTGATTCGTACATTCGGGCGCATGCGCGAAAGCGTGGCACGCCATGATCGCGATATCCGCCGGGTTGCCTACAGCGACGCGTTGACTGGTCTGTCCAACCGTCTGGCATTTCGCGAAGCCCTCGACAATCGGTTGCGCGCCTTGCAGGGCGCGGGTCGGCAACTGGCGCTGCTGTTCGCCGACATCGACGATTTCAAGCGCATCAACGACACCCTGGGCCACGAGGCGGGAGACGAGGTGTTGCTTCAGGTGGCAGGGCGCATCGACCACGTGGTGAAAGCCATTCCCGGAGTGGATGCGATGGTCGCGCGCTTCGGCGGCGATGAATTCGTGACCCTGCTGCAGGCCAGCGACAGCGAACCGGATAGCGACGTGCGCACGCTTGCCGCGAGACTGGCCGATTCCCTGGTGCATGAGCTCGGCCAGCCACTGCTGCTGCATGGGCGCCAGGTCTTCCTGGGTTCTTCCATTGGTGTTGCCCTATTCCCGGACGACGCCGACAGCGCATCGACGCTGATGAAGAACGGCGACATCGCCATGTACCAGGCCAAGGTCGCGGGAAAGAATTGCCATCGCTTCTATAGCCGGACGATGGACCAAGCGGTGGAACGGCGGATGCGCATGGAGCACGACTTGCGCGGCGCTTGGGGGCGTGGCGAACTCAGTTTGGCTTACCAACCGATCTACCGAACCCGCGACCGCGTCCTGGTGGGTGCGGAGGCGTTACTGCGCTGGAATCATCCGGAAGACGGCGCGATTGCCCCGGCGGTGTTCATTGACGTGGCTGAGCAAAGTGGGTTGATCGAAGCCATCGGCCCCGAAGTCATGCGCGCCGCTTGCCGTGAGGCGACCCAGTGGGGGCCGGCCGAGGGTGCAGGCGAACCACCGTTCGTGGCGGTCAATGTCTCGCCGCGCCAGTTGCGCAGTGGCGAACTGGTCCAGCAAATCACGTCGGCGCTGGAGGAAACGTCATTGCCGCCTGCGCGCCTGCACGTGGAACTGACTGAAACCGCAGTGATCAGCGACGAAGTCAATGCCAGCGCGTTGCTGGCACGCCTGCGCCAAACCGGGGTACGGGTGTGGCTGGACGATTTCGGGACCGGCTACTCCAGCCTCAGCCATCTGCGCCGGGTGCAGGTCGATGGCCTGAAGATCGACCGCAGTTTCATCACCGATCTACTGCGTGATCCGGATGACCTTGCGCTGACCTCGGCGATTATCGCGATGGCCCATTCAATGGGGATCACGGTCGTCGCCGAAGGCGTGGAAAAGCAGGGTCAATTTGAGCTGCTGCGCGATCGCGATTGCGACCTGGTGCAGGGATTCTGGTTGGGCCATCCATGCACGCCTGAGGAGTTTGCCAAGCTGCTGGATTCAAGTCATCGGTTGCCGGCTGGATCAGCCAATCCGATCTAGCCACGGCTGCACGATGCCCATCAATTCGCCTGACAAAGCGCCTGTGGTGCCGATCGTGATGATCCCTGCGGCCCACGCCACCAGCATCATCGCGCCATCGCGCTCCAGCAGGGCCAGTGCGAACAGCAGGATCAGGCCGCCCAGCACGTAATTGGTGAGCGGAATCGGCAGCGACAGCAGCACGCCAAGCAGCAGCAACAGCAGACCGGTGACCGCACTCGCCAAGCGGTGATCCAGGACCACGGCCAGCCGCGGCCGTACCACGCGTTCCAGCCGCGCCAGCCACGGCGACAGGATCCGTTCGAAGCGGGATAGCGTCTGTCGCTTCGGCCCGCGCTTGGCGATGAAGCCGGGCAACCACGGCGTGCGCACGCCAATGAGCAACTGCGCTGCGAGCAAGACCACCAACGGCCCGCTTACGGCGCCGCCGATCGGAATCGGAATAAAGGCGGGCAGGGTGGCTATGAACAACAACATGCCGAAGGCACGCCTGCCGAGACCGCCCATGAGACTTTGGAAGTCCAAAGTGAGTTGTTGGTCGCCTTCGACCAGGGCGTCCAGCAGCGCGCGCGTGCCCGCCTCCCGCATCAACGGGATGTGCGGCGGTCCATTGCCCGACTCAGGCTCAGGCGTCGCCATGGGCAGGCGCCACCGGCTCTGACAGACGCTGCAGCAACAACTTGTCGACTCGCGGTCCGTCCAAGTCCACCACTTCGATGCGCCACGCACCGAGTTCGAAGTGCTCGCCGACGTGTGGAATTCGCCCGTAATGCGCAATGACCATGCCGGCAGCGGTGTAGTAGTCATGTTCTTCAGCGTCGGTGAGTCGCTCACCGGTGAGTTCACGGAATTCGTCAATCCGCAGCCCGCCATCCACCAGCAACGAACCGTCCTCGCGGGTGAAGACCAATGGATCAGAATCCGCGCCTTCGCCCGCCAGCAGCCGGCCCAGCACCGAGCCCATCACGTCGCTGATGGTGACCAGGCCTTGGATGTCGCCATATTCGTCGACCACCATCGCCAGCGACTGCTGCTCTTCGCGCAGGATTTCCAGCAGCTTCAGGGCGTGGGTGGATTCAGAGACGAACAAGGGCTCGCGCAGGGTGCGGAACAAATCGGGTTCGCTCAGTTCCAACTGATCCAGCAAATTCTTGACTTCCAGGATGCCCAGCACTTCGCTGTCACCACCGCGGTAGACCGGGTAGCGGGAGAATGGTGTCTCGCGCATGTTGGCCAGGTTTGCATCGAAGCTGCTGGCGGCATCCAGCCATGAAATGCGGGTGCGCGGGGTCATCAGGCCAGCCGCGGTCTGCTCTCCCAGGCGCATCACCCGGGTCATCATGTTGCGCTCGTCGATGTCGATGACGCCCTGCTGATGGCCTTCGCTCACCAGCATCTGGATCTCTTCTTCGGTCACCGCATGCGCACTCCCGCTGGACAGGCGCAGCAGGCGCAAGACCACTCGCGTGCAGGCTGACAACAACACCACGAAGGGCTTGGCCGCCTTCGCGAAGAAGTCCATCGGGTAGGCCACCAGGCCGGCGATCCGCTCCGGTTGCAGGGTGCCGATGCGCTTTGGCACCAGTTCGCCGATCAAGCCGAACACGAACAGCATCACCAGGAAGCCGACGATGAAACCGATGCGGCCGGCGTAGGGCGCCAGTGCCGGCACCGTTGCCAGCGGTCCGGCCAACCTGGGGCCAATCGATTCGCCGCCGAAATGCCCGATCATCAGGCTCAGCAAGCTGATCCACAGCTGCACCGCGGACAGGAAACTTTCCGGGTGATTGGCCAACTCCAGCGCCTTGCGTGCGCCACGGCTCTCTTGCGCCTGCTGCATCAACCGACTCTTGCGCGACGTCAGTACCGCCATTTCCGACATCGCGAAAAAACCGTTGAACAGCACCAGCACGGCAACGATCAGAAGATCGATCATGCGGCGGCACCTGCTTGGCTGCCGGTCCGTTGATCAGATGCCCACGACGAGACTATCCCGGTCGTGGCAGGCGATCGAAATGGCAATGTTCTTGAGGGCTCGTCCATGGGATGCGCCGGGGCGCGCGCGCATCATATCAGCCGGCCAGCCTGCGCTGCAGCCGAGCATTCAAGTCATCGACCGGTCATAATTCCGTCCTGTCGCCTCACGACCGGACGCCACCGCATGTTCTCGTTGCAAACCATCTTCGGTTCCGGCAAGCAGTTCTACCTGCTGCTGGACGATGCCGCAGCCGCGGCCTACGACAGCGCCAAGGCGCTTCACTCGATGATGAAGGAAGCCGACCGCCAGCCTGCGCTGGACGCGTTCAAGCTGGCGCGCCTGCGCGAGCGCACGGCTTCGGACAAGATCAGCCAGGCACTGGTCGACAGTTTCATCACCCCGATCGAGCGCGAGGACATCGAGGCGCTGGGTTCCGCGCTTTACAAGATCCCCAAGCAGGTCGAGAAATTCGCCGACCGCTACGCATTGGCCACCCAGCACCTTGAGCATATCGACTTCGCGCCGCGCGCTGCGATGCTGGAGCAGGCCGCGGGCGTGGTGGTGGAGATGGTCCACGACCTGGTAAAGCTCGACATCGATCGCATGACCGTGCTCAACGACAAGCTGCGTTCGCTGGAGAACGAGGCCGACCGGCTGATGCTGGAGCTGTATCGGGAAATCTACTCCGGCAAGCTCGACAGCCTGCAGATGTTCCTGCTCAAGGAGTTCTTCGAAATCCTCGAGAAGGCCATCGACCGTTGTCGTGAGGCGGGGGTGGTGGCCTATCAGATCGTGCTCAAGAACTCGTAAGGGCGCATCGCCATGCTGATCCTGCTGCTGCTGGTGATCTTCACTGCGCTGGTGTTCGAGTTCATCAACGGTTTCCACGACACCGCCAACTCGATCGCGACCGTGGTCGCGACCAAGGTGCTGACGCCCGGCCAGGCGATCATCCTGGCGGCCGCGACCAACCTGATTGGCGCTTTCATGGGTACTGCGGTCGCCAAGACGATTGCCTCGGGCCTGGTTGACACTGACGTGGTCAACGTGACTTCACAGTTACTGATCAGCGCGCTGACTGGCGCGATCATCTGGAACCTGATCACTTGGTGGCGCGGCCTGCCATCGTCGTCGTCGCATGCGTTGATCGGCGGCCTGTGCGGCGCTGCGCTTGCGGCCTCACACAACAACTGGGCGGCGCTGATCTGGACCAAGGC
>JBDSGA010000256.1:0-2770 GCA_039919235.1 Thermomonas sp.
TGGCGCTGTTCAAGCAGCTTCGCGACGATGGGCACACGGTGATCCTGATCACCCACGATGCGCTGGTCGCCAAGCACGCGGACCGGACCTATGTCATGCACGATGGCGAGTTGCACGAGCAGATCGAAGGGGAGGACGCATGAGTTTCCTCGACATCCTGCGTACGGCGTTCTTCGCCCTGCGCGGCAACTGGATGCGCAGCGCGCTGACTTCCTTGGGCGTGATCATCGGCATCGCGGCGGTCATCGTCATGGTGTCGATCGGACAGGGCACTCAGGCCGAGATCGACAAGATGGTGTCCGGGCTCGGCTCGCAGCGGCTGGACATTGGCAGTTCCGGTGGTAGTGGCCCTGGCGGCGCACGTAGCGCCCAAGGCAGCAGCTGGAGCCTGGACGAAGGTGATGTAGAGGCAATCCGCAACGAAGTGCCCGCAGCGCAATACGCCGCGGGTTTGCTGAGCGGCAGCACCCAGGTCATCTTCGCGGAGAACAATGCGGCTACCCAGTGGCAGGGTGTGCAGGCGGACTGGTTCGCCATCAATGACTGGAAGATCGCCCAAGGCGATGTGTTCCAGGCCAGCGATTACGGCGGCAGTACCAAGCCGGTGATCCTGGGCGAAACGGTCCGCAAGACCCTGTTCGGCGATGACGACGGCATCGGCCAGACCGTGCGCCTCGGGCGCGTACCCTTCACGGTGGTCGGCACGCTGGCTTCAAAGGGCCAAGGTGGCTTCGGCCAGGACCAGGACGACATGGTGGTGGTGCCACTGGAAGCCGCGCGTCGCCGATTGTCGAATTCGCAGTCGATGCCGCCCGGCGCCGTGAAGCAGATTTCGGTGGGTGTGGACGATGCCAGGAACCTGGCCAGCGCGCAGAGCGAGATCGAGGGCCTGCTGCGCCAGCGCCACAAGATCGATCCAGGTGCGGAGGACGACTTCACCGTACGTAACATCGCCCAGATCGTGGCGACGCGGACCGCCACGACCAACCTGATGTCCAAGTTGCTTGGCGCAGTGGCCGGAATCTGCCTGATCATCGGCGGCATCGGCATCATGAACATCATGCTGGTGTCGGTGACCGAGCGCATTCGCGAAATTGGTTTGCGCATGGCAGTGGGCGCTGGCCCCAGTGATGTGCGCCGTCAGTTCTTGGCCGAAGCGATGTTGATCTCGATGATCGGAGGCGTGATTGGCATTGGTATTGGCGTGGCAGGGGCATTGATTGTCGGCAAGATCGGCAACCTGCCGGTTGAATTGAACGCACAGGTGGTGATGCTGGCCGCGGGGTTCTCGATCGCAACTGGCCTGTTCTTCGGCTACTACCCGGCGCGCAAGGCATCGATGTTGGATCCGATCGAGGCTCTGCGCCAGCAGTAGCCGCTCGCCCTCCGCGGGCATTCGCCGAACACTGCTGGCCCGCCAATCCTGGCCGGGTCTTGAATGGGCCTGTGTGACACACACGCATGCGTCAGCCCTGTGGCAAAATCTGGGGATCGGAGCCATCACGCGCCGAACCCTCCGGACCGGCCTGACGCATATGCCCCAACGCCATCGCCGCAAACTTGCCGACCATGGCGTGCCGATGCATGGCTGATCATTACGGCCATCTACCACGTAGCCCAGCGCGGATCTTGAAGGCGACGCAATGGTCCCTGCAGGGACTGCGTGCGGCGTGGTTGCATGAGTCCAGCTTCCGGTTGGAAGTGGTGTTGTTCGTCATCGTGGGTCCGCTCGGCTGGTACTTCGGCCAGACCGGTGTCGAACGCGCGTTACTGATCGGCAGCTGCTTGCTGGTGCTGAGTTGCGAACTGCTCAATTCCGCGATCGAGGCGGTGATCGAGCGTTATGGCCCGGAACACCATGAGCTCGCTGGGCGCGCCAAGGACATGGGCTCCGCGGCGGTGTTCGTGCTGATGATGAACGTGATCCTGGTTTGGCTGCTGATCCTTGGCCCGCGCCTGCTGCAACTCTGACGAGACCCATACGCAATGATGGAACTGCTGACTGATCCGCAGGCATGGATCACCTTGTTGACGCTGAGCGCGATCGAGATCGTGCTGGGCATCGACAATCTGGTGTTCATCTCGATCGCGGTCAGCAAGCTGCCCCACGCCAGCCGCGAGAAGGCCCGTAGGTTCGGCATCGCCGTCGCATGCGTCACGCGCATCGCGCTACTCCTGACATTGGCTTGGCTGGCAGGCTTGACCAGCGACTTGTTCGAGCTATTCGGCAGGGGAATCTCGGTCCGTGACTTGGTTCTGATCGTGGGCGGCGTGTTCTTGCTAGTGAAGGGCAGCATGGAAATCCGCGACCTGGTAGTGGGCGAACATGACGAGGAGGACGTCAGCACCAAGCCGATGACTTCGTTCTGGATGGTGATCGCGCAGATCGCCGTGATCGATATCGTGTTCTCGCTGGATTCGGTGATCGCGGCAGTCGGCATGGCCAACCAGAAGATCATCATGGTGACGGCGATACTGCTTGCCGTGGCGGTGATGCTGCTGGCATCCGGGCCGCTGGGTCGCTTCATTGATCGCAATCCGACGATCAAGATGCTCGCGTTGGCGTTCATTGTGCTGGTCGGCGTATTCCTGGTGCTGGATGGGTTCGGAATTCACGTCAGCAAGGGCTATATCTACGGCGCCATGGGGTTCTCTGCGCTGGTGGAAGGCCTGAACCTGTGGGCGAAACGCAATGCGCGCCATCGTGGGATGACCGATTAAAATTTGAATTCGTCGGCTTTCACGAACCGTCGCACTGAAATGGCGCAGC
>JBDSGA010000257.1:0-3863 GCA_039919235.1 Thermomonas sp.
ATCAGCCTCGCGATTGCAATTCACCGACAACCGCTGCGCCCACGCGCTGGCATTCGGCAGCGACACCGCATCCAACCAATGCCGCGCATCGCACCAGCCGATGTCATGGCCACTGGCGCGCAAATAGGCGACACCTATGGTCGACGACAGCAGTTCGCCTTGCGCCAGCACTTCCGCCTGCCAGTCCAATGCAAGCGATGCCATACGCGAATCAACGGCCAACCCTCGCAAGGCGGCGATACGTTTGCCAAGCACCTCGTCCGTATCGAGATCCAGCTCACCGCAGAACGCGCGATGGCGATCAACCAGCGCAGCAACGCGCGTATCAATGTCATCCCCGTCGCAGATCGCGGTGAGCTCATTGGTCACCCCGGACAACGCCGAGACCACCACCAGCACGCGCGCCGCTTCCTGCTGCGCGCGCTCCGATGCCAGCCGGCCAATGGTGTCCCAACGCGTGCGTTTGGACACCGACGTGCCGCCGAACTTCAGGACCAGCCAGCGGGAGCTCCTATCTGGTGCGGGGCGGTCGGACACAAGCGCGGGAACGATGGGCATGGGTGTGTGGAATGCGGCTGATGCTGCCCGCGACGCGGGCGGTGGTGCATTCTAGCGGCCCCTTCCGTCGGTGCGTCCGCTTTCGCTTATGCCTAATCGTCGTTACGTGCAGCTTGATGTCTTCGCCAGCCGCCCCGGTGCTGGCAATCCATTGGCCGTGGTGCTGGATGCGCAGGGTCTGGACGATGCAGCGATGCAGGCCATCGCGCGCTGGACCCGATTGCCGGAAACCACTTTCGTGTTCCCGGCCGAATCGGACGACGCCAGCTACCGCATCCGCATCTTCAGCCCGCGCCGCGAGGTGCCGTTCGCTGGCCATCCCAGCGTCGGGACCGCGCATGCGGTACTGGATGCCGGGTTGGCAGTACCGCGCGATGGCGCCTCTTCAGGCAAGTTCCTGGTGCAGGACGGCATCGCCGGCAAACTTCCCTTGCACGTGCACGGCGAAGGCCGCGCGCGGACGATTGCGGTGCGCACGCCGCGCGCGCGCGTCCAGGAGATCGCGACGCCGGATGACCCGCGCCTGCGCGATGCGCTGGCAGGTCTGTCACTGGGAACATTGCCGCCGGTATTGATGGATGGCGGTCGTCGTTGGTGGATCGCGGAACTCGCAAACGAACACGCCTTGCGTGCAACGACGCCTCATTGGACCGCGATTTCCGCATTGGCGGAAGCCACCGACAGCATGGGCTTGTTCGCCTTCGCGCGCAGCGAGGATCCGGTTTATTACCTCGCGGCTCGCGCGTTCGTGGGTGCGCCGGCGCAATTCGAGGACGCTGCTTCCGGGGCCGCGAATGCGACGCTGGCCGCCTGGCTGGCGGATCAACATGCACTCCCAAGCACGGATGGCTTTTACCGGGTCAGCCAAGGCCGTGAAGTCGGCTTCGACGCGATTATTGAGCTCCAGGTTGATAGCGCAGGCGATGTCTGGTCTGGCGGCCGAGCGGTAACTGTCGTTGAGGGCACGCTAGATTGGCCAAGGGATTGAGTCCTGACTCATTGTCAACTTGGTCTAAATAATGAAGGGGCCTTGCGGCCCCTTCATTTCCCACAATCAACAATTCGTCGTGAATGCCTTACTGCGGTGATACGTCCACGCGCACGCGTACCCGGTTGCCGGGGTTGTAATCCATCCGCCGGGTATACCGCCGGCCGTTGTATTCGTAGGTAACGTCGTAAGCTGAACCGCGGCTATCGTTGGCACGGTTATAGCCAGCGTAGCCATCACGAACGGGCTCCGGATCGCAGACACGCACAACCCCTGCAGGCGTGTAGCGATCACGCTGGGTCCGTTCATACACCTGGCGACCGGCCATGCCACCCACCATCGAGCCAATCGCGGTCGCTGCATATGAGCCGGTGCCGCCGCCGATCTTGCTGCCAAGAACCGCACCGGCGATACCGCCAATCACGGTTGCCACGTTGCGACCAGTCGTATTGTTGTCGCCGTATTGCGAACGACCATACTGGTCATTCCCATAGTATCCGTTGTTGTTCGTGTTGCCGCTTCCGTAGGCACCGCCGTAGCCATCACGGGAATAGCTGCCGGCACTCTGCGTTTCATAGCACCGCTGGTTGCCATACGTGGATGTCTGCGTGCCGCGATAACTGCCCAACACGGGGTCCACGCGAATGACACGAGCGTAATCGTATTGCGCCTCGTTCTGTTGATAGCCGTCGCGCTGGTACCCGTCGCGATCAGTGTTGTTGTAGCCGTTGTTGTACCCGTCGTTGGACGGGTAGTACGTGGACTGCGCAAGCGCGGCGCTGCTGCTGGATGCCAAGCCAATGGCAAGTAGGGTGGCGGCAAGGGGCTTCATGGTGGACTCCGTGGCCAGGAAAGTGGATTGGCTGGCGCGGTCCAACGATGCGACTACTGCGGTAAAGCGAAGCTGAATAGGGCCGGCGGGTCCAAATCCATTTAGCGCGCCGACAGTTTTTCTGCTTGACCCAATCGCTTACTTAGCCTCGTAGACCGGCTTGCCATCGACCCAGGTCGAGCGGATGACGAGGTCGTCGATCTGAGAATCCGGGACAGCAAGCGGATCCGCCGCGAGCACCACGAAGTCCGCATGCAGGCCGGGTGCGAGGCGCCCCACCTGGTCTTCGTCGAATCCGGCCCATGCCGCATCAGCGGTAAAGCCGCGCAGTGCTTCGGCAGTCGTCATGCGCTGTGCCGGGAACCAGCCACCCGGCGGATGACCTTGGCGATCCTGACTGGTCACCGCCGCGTACAGGCCGAGACGCGGATCTGGCGATTCCACCGGGAAGTCGGAACCGAACGCAAGGTGCGCGCCGGTGTCGAGCAGGCTGCGCCAGGCATACGAGCCCACCAGTCGCTCTTCGCCCAGGCGCTCTTTAGCCCATGGCATATCGGAGGTTGCGTGGGTCGGCTGCATCGATGCAATCACGCCGAGTTTGGCGAAGCGTCCGAGCTCCGCAGGCGCCAAAATCTGCGCGTGTTCAACACGCCAGCGATGATCGGTTTTCGCGTCGGCACCGAGCACGCGTTCGTAGGTATCCAGCACCAGTCGATTACCGCGATCACCGATGGCATGCGTCGCCACCTGCACGCCACAGCCCTTGGCCTTGCGTACGGCGACTTCGTACGCGTCAGGCGCGGTCACCAGCAGCCCATTGTTGCCGGGGTCGTCGCTGTAGTCGGCCAGCAACGCGGCGCCACGGCTACCCAGCGCGCCATCGATATACAACTTGACGCCATGCATTTCCAGACGCCCGCCGCCATGCCGGTACAAACCGTTCTTGCACAGGTCGGCCAAGGCGTCCTTGTTGCCATCGGCATACGCGTCGATGCGCAACGACAGGCGACCGCTATCGGCGAACTGTTTGTACAAGGCAAGCGATTCCCGCGACACGCCCATGTCGTGCACACCAGTGAGGCCGTCGCTGGCCAGCACTGCCAGCGCGCGACTGAGCGCTTCCGCCGCATGCGCCGCATCGATTGCCGGCAGTACCGCGTTCATGAGTTCCATCGCACCGTCGACCAGGATGCCGCTGGGCTTGCCATCAGCGTCGACAAGTACCTTGCCGCCATCGATCTTCCCGGTGTCCAACATCGTCTTGCCCGCTGGCGATGCGGCCAATGCACGCAATGCAGCTGAGTTGGCCCAGCCGGCGTGGCCATCCACGCGCTCCAGCCAGACTGGGCGATCCGGGAACACCGCATCAAGATCCGCAGCGGTCGGGAATGCGGTCTCCGGCCAGTCGTTCTGATCCCAGCCACCGCCGAGCAACCAGTCACCGGGTGGCAAGGTTTTCTCGAAGTTGCGCAGGCGGGTCATGAC
>JBDSGA010000258.1:0-6971 GCA_039919235.1 Thermomonas sp.
AGCCAGACCCGCATCGAGCCGGAACGCGCGGTGTCCAGCACTTCCGCGCCCGCATCGCACCAACGCCGCACCACCACTGGTTTGGGGTGGCCAAATCGATTGCCTGCGCCCGAGGAAATCAACGCGAGCCGGGCGCCGCTGGCGCGGATAAAGGCCTCGCTGGACGAGCCCGCACTGCCGTGGTGCGCGACCAGCACCACCTCGTTGCGAACATCGGCGGGATTGCCTGCCAGCAGGCGCTGCTCAATCACTTCGCCCATGTCGCCAGTCAACAAGGCATTGCCGTGCGCGGTCTCGATGCGGATCACGCACGTGGACTCGTTGCCGAGATACGGAAACCAGCGGGTCGGATGCAGCACCCGGAAGCGCACGCCATCCCATTCCCATGACTGGCCCGCCACGCAGTTGACAATCCCCGGCGTGGGGCTGCCGTCGGGCGCCAGCATCGCCAGCACCGGGAACGCACGGGAGACCGAATGCCAACCACCGGCATGGTCGTTGTCGCCGTGGCTGACCACCGCGGCATCCAGCACGTGGACCCCAAGCGCATGGAGTGTCGGCACCACAGCGCGCTCGCCAGCATCGTAGCCATCAGGAGTCGCCGGTCCCATGTCGTACAGAAGGCTGTGGTGGGCAGTCCGCACCAGCACCGACAGCCCCTGGCCGACATCGATCACCTGCAATTGCGCCTCGCCCTGCTGCGGCAGATCGCGCGATGGCCACAACAACGGAAGTAGTAGCAGTGCGGCAAGCGGCTTGCCGGGCACACCGCGCGGCAGCATCAGCCAGAACGCAGATAGCAGCGCCAGCGGCAACGCAAACCAGCGCGGTTCCGGCAGCCATGCCATCGCCAGCGGGCTGTCAGCCATCACACGCAAGACAGGCCACAACAGATCGAAGCACCAGGCGGCGAGTTGCCACAAGCCATCACCCCAGCCAGCCTGCAAGCTGTCCAGCAGCAAGCCCAACAAGGCCAGCGGAATCACCACCAGACTCCACCACGGCACCGCAAGCAGGTTGGCGAACGGGCCGGCGAACGAGGCTTGCCCGAACAGCACCACGGACAAGGGCAGCAACCCGAGCGTGACCACCGCCTGCGCGCCAAGGAAGCTGCGCACGATGACCCATGGCCCGCCTTTTGCATCCACCGGCAGGCACCACAACAGCCACGCCACGCCGGCAAAACTCAGCCAGAAACCGGCGCCCAATACCGACAGTGGATCCAGCAGCAGCAACACCACGCAGGCAAGCGCCAGCGAATCCGGCATGCGCTGGTGGCGGCGCATGCGGCGCGCCAGCACCAGTACTGCAATCATCACCGCCGTGCGCAAGGTGGGCAGCGCGAATCCGGTCATCGCCGCATACGCAAACGCCCCGATGACGGCGCCAAACCCCGTGGCAAACGGGCGCGGCAGCCATCGACAAAGTCCGGGCAACAGCCACCAGATCACTGCAGCCAACAAGCCGAAGAACCCCGCGACCAGCCCAACATGGAAGCCCGAAATCGCAATCAGGTGGGTCAGCCCCGCCGCACGCAACCGCGCCCAGTCGTCTTCATCCAATGCGCGGGTATCGCCCAAGGCCAGCGCACGTACGAAGCGCGAGCTCCGTGAAGTTACTGCCCGCGCGATGTGTGCGCTGCCCCGTTCGCGCCACGCCGTAATTCCGGCAGGTGGCGACAGTGTTTGAGCAAGCGTCGGTTCCAGCACATAGCCAGTCGCAGTGATACCTGCGGCCAGTGCTTGCTTCTCGCCATCGCCGCCACCGGGGTTACGAAGCCCCTGAGGTGCCCGCAAGCGCAGCGGTAGGCGCCAACGACTGCCCGCCCGAAGTATGTCGCGTGCGTGCATGTCGTCATCAAACCAACCGAGCCGCAGACGGGTTCCGCGAAGTGCGGGTGGCTGCGCGTCATCATCGTCGACTACGAATTCAAAGCGCGTACGCCGCGGCTCGTGCACCGGCAGGTCGTCGATGCGACCGCTGACCGTCAACACCTTGTTCTCAAGCGCCAGCGGCAATTGCATGTCGAGCGCATGCGCCGTGTGCAGCCCGGTGAAACCGAGTCCAACCAGCAACATGCCAAGCAGGCGCATATGGCCACCACGCCAAACCAGCCAAAACCCAGCCATCAGTAGACAGGTGGAGAACAGCCACGGCACCAGGATCGGCAGCAGCAGGCATCCGGTACAACCTGCCAACAAGGCAAGTGCACAAGCCGGTCCGAACACGGGCGGGGATTGGTCGGATCGTTTGACCAGCAACCGAACGAGGCGGTGCGCAGCGAAACGCAAACGACCTCGAAACACATCATTCGAAGGCAGGACAATGGACATATGGCCAGCGTGGCCACAAACCACTCCGCCGCCGATCAGCGCAGGCGGCGTGTTGGCGTCAGGAAACCCTGATTCGTCAGTTGCTCAGACGTCTTGCGGCGCCAATTCCCGCAGCTTCCCTTCGTGCAATTCCAGCACGCGATCCAGTCGCCGTGCGAGGCGTCGATCATGGGTCACCAGCACCAGACTGGTGCGTTGCGCACGGTTGAGCTCGAGCATTTGCGCAAAGACAATCGCCGCGGTTTTTTCGTCGAGATTGCCGGTCGGCTCGTCACCCAGCACGCAGGCCGGGTTATTCACCAGCGCGCGCGCCACGGCCGCACGCTGGCGTTCGCCACCCGACAACTCGCCGGGCTTGTGCTGCAGGCGATGGCCCAACCCCACTGATTCCAGCAAGTCCTGCGCGCGTTTGCTGGCCTCGGCCGTGGACCGGCCAGCCAGCAGCACCGGCATCATCACGTTTTCCAGCGCAGTGAACTCAGGCAGTAAATGGTGGAACTGGTAGACGAAGCCCAACGCCCGGTTGCGCAGGCGGCCGCGCTCGGCATCGGACAGCGCGCTCATCTTGTAGCCAGCGACATACACCTCACCTGCACTTGGCACGTCCAGTCCGCCCAGCAGATGCAGCAGCGTGCTCTTTCCTGCACCTGATGCACCGAGGATGGCGACGGTTTCGCCGGCCTGCACCGCGATGTCGAGGCCGTCGAACACCTGTGTATGCAGGCTGCCTTCCGCATAGATTTTGCCGAGAGCCTCGGCGCGCACCACTTCACTGGTATCGCCGATAACTTGCAGTGACTCATTCATAGCGCAGCGCCTCCGCTGGTGCGGTGCGCGCCGCGCGCCACGCTGGATACAGCGTCGCAATAAAGGCCATTGCCAGCGCCACGCAAGCAATGGCGATGACATCGCTGGCCTGCAGATCTGTTGGCAAGCCAGTGATGTAGTAAACGTCCTCCGGCAGCAACTGCACGCCAAACACGTTCTCGATGCCTTTGAGGATGCTGCCAAGATTCAAGGTCAGCACAATGCCGCCTATCACGCCCATCACCGTACCAATAATGCCAATCAGGCTGCCCTGCACCATGAATACCTGCATCACCTGCCGCGGGGTCAAACCCAATGTGCGCAGGATCGCGATGTCGGCTTGTTTGTCGGTGACCAGCATGACCTGCGAAGACACCAGGTTGAACGCACCCATCGCAATGATCAGTGACAGCAAGATGGCCATCACCGTCTTTTCCATCTTCAGTGCGCGGAACAGGTTGGCATTGTCCTGGGTCCAGTCGCTAACCCGGTATGGGCCCTTCAGCTTCACCGCAAGTGCGCGCGCCACATCGAAGGCTTGGTCCATGTCGTTCATCTTCAGGCGAACACCGGTTACGCCCTCGCCCATCCGCAAGACGCGTTGCAGGTCCTGCATGTTCACGACTGCAAGTCCCTTGTCGTATTCGTTGTAACCGGCCTCGAAGACACCGCTCACCGCGAAGCGTTTCATGGTCTGCACACCGCCCAATGGTGTGCTGCGAAAATCAGCCAAGGTCACGATCACGTCGTCACCGACGCCGACCCCCAGCCACACCGCGAGTTCACGCCCAAGCACGATCTTGAAGCTGCCCGGCTGCAGCTCGGACAACTTGCCCTGCACCATTTTCTGGCTCAGCACGGAGACTTTGTCTTCCTCGGCCGGCACCACGCCACGCAACATCGCCGGCTGGTTGTTGTTGCCGGAAATCAGCGCTTCTTTTTCGATGTAAGGCGCCGCACCTGCGATGCGAGGGTCCTGCAAGGCGACCTTCACTGCATGCTGCCAGTCGGACAACGGCTCGCCGTAACCACTGACCGTGGCATGCGCGGCCATCTGCAGCATGCGATCGCGGATCTCGCGTTGGAACCCGCTCATCACCGCCAAGGTGGTGATCAGCGCGGTCACTCCGAGCGCGATGCCGAGGATCGATGCGAGGGAAATAAAGGAGATGAAGCCATTGCGGCGTTTGGCGCGCACGTAGCGCAGGCCGATGGCGACGGGAACCGGTTTGAACATCGAAAGCCCTTGGGTTAGCCGCGCTATCGTGCCATCGATGGGGCCTTGCGTGCAGATTGCAGGCGCAACGCAGCCAGTCGCAGTTCACGTCGTGGCACGGGCGGCAAGGTGTCCGGCCAGAACCCGACACGCTGCACGTGGCCGTCTGCATCCCGCCAGCGCAGGAAGGCGAGCGGACCGCGCCACGCCACCTCGAGGTCTTGCACTGGCTGACCGTCGCAGCTGGCTTGGCCATGCCCAACGGGAATGACCAACGCAATCCTCGATGCGCGCCCATAGCGCATTGCATCAACGATGCCGAAAGTGGCAACAGCCAAGGCGAGCGGCCATGCAAATGCACGTGGCATATCCGACATCAGCAATGAGAACGGCGCACCTAGCGCCAGCGCCCACAATATCGCGCTGGACCAGCGCGAGGGGCGCCACTCAATGCGGCAAGGCGCGGATCTGATCGATGAGCGCCGCGATTTCGACATCGTTTGGGGCCTCATGGCCTAGGAACCAGCGCCAGAGCCTATCGTCTTCGCTGTCCAACAAGCGCAGGAAAACCTCGCGTTGCGCCGTCGGACTTTGCCGCCATGCACGATCCAGCCAGCGTTCGAGCAATTGATCAAGTTCCCGCATGCCACGCCGGCAACGCCAGCGAAGCTTGCGAAGCTCGATGTCGTCCGCGTCCGTCAAAGCTGGTTCTAACCAGTGCTAGGCGCGGCGGGCCAGCATCAATTGCTTGATGTCGGCGATTGCCTTGGCTGGATTCAGGCCCTTCGGGCAGGTCCGCGTGCAGTTCATGATGGTGTGGCAGCGATAAAGTTTGAACGGATCTTCCAGCTCATCGAGGCGCGCGCCGGTGTCTTCGTCGCGGGAATCGACGATCCATCGGTAGGCCTGCAACAGGATGGCCGGGCCGAGGTAACGCTCGCCATTCCACCAATAGCTCGGGCATGCGGTGCTGCAGCAGGCACACAGGATGCATTCGTACAAACCATCCAGCTTGACCCGGTCTGCCTTCGACTGCAGGCGCTCGCGGTCCGGCGGCGCCGGCGTCTGCGTGCGCAGCCACGGTTTGATCGAGGCGTATTGCGCATAGAAATGAGTCAGGTCCGGCACCAGGTCCTTGATGACTGGCATATGCGGCAACGGATAGATCGGGACTTCCGCATCGCCCTTGCCGCAATCCTCGATCGCGCGGGTGCAGGCCAGCGTATTGGTGCCGTCGATATTCATCGCGCACGACCCGCAAATGCCCTCGCGGCAGGAGCGGCGGAACGTCAGCGTGGGGTCGATCTCGTTCTTGATCTTGATCAGCGCGTCCAGGACCATCGGCCCGCACGCGGCAAGGTCGACGTCGTAGGTATCCACGCGCGGGTTCATGCCGTCTTCGGGATTCCAGCGATAGACCTTGAAGCTGCGCACGCGCTTGGCGCCCACAGCGGCCGGAAAGTGCTGGCCCTTCTGGATCTGCGAGTTCTTCGGGAGGGTAAATTCAGCCATGATCGTCTTCTCGCTCCCGGTTCAATAAACGCGCGGCTTCGGCGGTACGACTTCGACGTCGTTGCTGAGCGTGTACATGTGCACCGGGCGGTAGTCGATGCGTGTCTTGTCCTCATCGTCCACCCAACACACGCTGTGTTTTTGCCACCTAGCATCGTCGCGATCCGGAAAGTCCTCGCGCGCATGTGCGCCGCGTGACTCGGTGCGGTTGTCGGCGCTGACGATCGTGGCCAACGCTTGGCCCAGCAAGTTCTGCAGTTCCATCGTCTCGATCAGGTCCGAGTTCCAGACCAGCGAGCGATCGGATACCTTGACGTCGGCGAAGCTGGCCTTGATCTCGCGAATGGCTTTCACGCCATCCGCCAAGGTTTCGCCGGTGCGGAAGACCGCGGCGTCCTTCTGCATCGCGCGCTGCATGCTCATGCGGATCTGCGCCGTCGGAGTATCGCCGTGCGCGTTGCGCAGTTTGTCCAGGTTCGCCAGCGACTTGTCGCAGGCATCACCAGCGAGCGGCTTGTGCGGCGCGCCCGGTTTGATGGTTTCGGCGCAACGGTTGGCGACGGCGCGGCCAAACACCACCAAGTCCAGCAGCGAATTGGAACCCAGCCGATTGGCACCGTGCACCGATACGCAAGCCGCTTCGCCGATCGCATACAAGCCCGGCACCACGGCATCGGGATCGCCATCCTTCAACTGCACCACTTCGCCGTGGTAATTGGTCGGGATGCCGCCCATGTTGTAGTGCACGGTCGGGATTACCGGAATCGGCTGCTTCTCGACGTCGACGCCGGCGAAGATCCGCGCACTCTCGGAAATACCGGGGAGCTTCTCGTGGACGTCTGCAGGATTGAGGTGGGTCAGGTCGAGGAAGAGGTGGTCCTTGTTCTCGCCGACACCACGACCTTCGCGGATTTCCAGGGTCATCGCGCGGCTGACGACGTCGCGCGATGCCAGGTCCTTGGCGTTTGGCGCATAGCGCTCCATGAAGCGCTCGCCATCGCTGTTGCGCAGGATGCCGCCTTCGCCACGCACGCCCTCTGTGATCAGGCAACCGGCGCCGTAGATGCCGGTCGGATGGAACTGCACGAATTCCATGTCTTGCA
>JBDSGA010000259.1:0-16712 GCA_039919235.1 Thermomonas sp.
TTCAGTCACCTCATTCCCACTCAATCGTGGCAGGCGGCTTGCCAGATATGTCATAAACAACACGCGATACACCGCGTATCTCATTGATTATTCTGTTTGAAACCGTTCCAAGAAACTCGTACGGGAGCTGCGCCCAGTGCGCAGTCATGAAGTCGACCGTCTCCACCGCGCGCAACGCAATTACCCATTCGTAGGCGCGTGCATCGCCGACCACGCCGACCGACTTGACCGGCAGGAACACCGCAAACGCCTGGCTAGTCTTGTCATACAGGTCGGCCTTGCGCAGTTCGTCGATGAAGATCTGATCAGCCTTGGCCAGCAAGCGTGCGTACTCAGGTTTCACTTCACCGAGGATGCGCACGCCCAGGCCCGGCCCCGGGAACGGATGTCGGTAGACCATCTCGCGCGGCAGCCCAAGTTCGACCCCAAGCCGCCGGACCTCGTCCTTGAACAATTCACGCAACGGCTCGACCAGGCCGAGCTTCATGTCCGCGGGCAGTCCACCGACGTTGTGGTGGCTCTTGATCACATGCGCCTTGCCAGTCTTGCTGCCGGCCGACTCGATCACGTCCGGATAAATCGTGCCTTGCGCCAACCAGCGCGCGTTGGCCAACTTGTTGGATTCCTCATCGAAGATATCGATGAACAGGCCACCGATGATCTTGCGTTTCGCTTCAGGATCACTGACACCCGTGAGTTTGTCGAAATAGCGGTCTGCGGCATTGACGCGAATGACCTTGATACCCATGCCTCCGCTCGCGGCTTCACTGGCGAACATCGCCATCACCTGGTCGCCTTCCTGCCAGCGCAGCAGGCCGGTATCGACGAACACGCAAGTGAGTTGGTCGCCGATCGCCCGATGCAACAGCGCCGCCACCACCGAGGAATCCACGCCGCCGGACAGTCCGAGGATGACCTCGTCGGTACCGACCAGCTCGCGGATCCGCGCAATCTGATCTTCGATGATGTGGGCTGCTGTCCACAGCGTGCGACATCCGCAGATATCGACCACGAAGCGGCGCAGCAATGCCTGGCCTTGCTTGGTGTGGGTGACTTCCGGGTGGAACTGCACGCCGTACCAGCGGCGTGCATCGTCGGCGAAGGCGGCCACCGGGATGCGTTCAGTTCTCGCAGTAATCACGAAACCCTCAGGCGCGACCGACACGTGGTCGCCATGGCTCATCCACACGTCTAGCCGAGGCGGTGAACCCGGATGATCCTTCAACCCTTCGAACAAGCGATCCTGCGCGATCAGCGAGACCTCGGCATGGCCGAATTCGCGCTGGTCGGCCGCTTCTGTTTCGCCACCCAGCTGCTTGGCCATGGTCTGCATGCCGTAGCAGATGCCCAGGATCGGCACACCCGAATCAAACACCTGTTGCGGCGCGGCAGGGCAACCGGCTTCGGTGGTCGACTCCGGCCCACCCGACAAGATGATCCCGCTGGCGCCGAACCCCGCAATTTTGGTCGGGTCGTGGTCCCACGCCCAGATCTCGCAGTAGACGCCGATCTCGCGAATGCGACGGGCGATCAGCTGCGTGTACTGCGCGCCGAAATCGAGGATCAGGATGCGATCAGCGTGGATGTCGTCGCTAGGGATGTCGGTCATGAGGTTCGCGTTGTGGAGATAATCGTTGCCATTCATGGTGCAGCACTCGGTCTGCGGATCGTCCTGACCGACCATCCATGGTCGGGCGTTCGACAGGCCACGCGGTAATGCCGCGCAAACAACCTGCCTTATCCCGCCCGATAATTCGGCGGCTCCTTGGTGATCTGCACATCGTGTACATGGCTCTCGCGTTGGCCGGCGCCGCTGACCTTCACGAAGGTCGGCTTGGTCCTCATCTCTTCGATGGTCGCGCAACCGACATAGCCCATCGTCGCGCGCAAGCCACCGGCCATCTGATGCACGACGCCACTGAGCGGGCCGCGATACGGCACGCGCCCTTCGATGCCTTCCGGCACGAGCTTGTCGGCATCGATGGAATCCTGGAAATAGCGATCCTTCGAGCCCTTTTCCATCGCGCCGAGTGAGCCCATGCCGCGATAGCTCTTGTAGCTTCGGCCCTGGAACAGTTCAGTCTCGCCCGGGCTTTCCTCTGTGCCGGCGAAAAGTCCGCCGATCATCACGCTGGACGCCCCGGCCACCAAGGCCTTGCCGATGTCGCCGGAATAGCGGATGCCGCCATCGGCGATCAATGGAATGCGGTCCTGCAGCGCCTCGGCCACCATCGACACCGCGGTGATCTGCGGCACGCCGACACCGGCAACGATCCGGGTGGTGCAGATCGAGCCCGGGCCAATGCCGACCTTGACCGCGTCGGCGCCGGCATCCATCAGTGCCAGTGCCGCATCACCGGTCACGATGTTGCCGCCGACCAGCTGCAATGCCGGGAACCGCTGTTTAGTCCAGGCAACGCGATCAATCACGTCCTGGTTATGGCCATGCGCGGTGTCCACGATAATCACATCGACGCCCGCAGCCACCAAAGCCTCGATGCGTTGCTCGGTGTCACCGCGCACACCGACGGCCGCACCGACCAGCAGACGCTCGCGGCTGTCATAGGCGGCATTCGGGTTGTCGGATTTCTTCTGGATATCCTTCACCGTGATCAGCCCGCGCAGGGCGAAATCTTCATTGACCACCAAGACCTTTTCGATGCGGAAGCGATGCAGCAGGTCGAGCACTTCCTCGTCGCTGGCCCCCTCGCGGACGGTGACCAGTTTGTCCTTCTTGGTCATGATGTGGCGAACTGGATCATCCAGCTTCTTTTCGAAGCGCATGTCGCGCCCAGTGACCAGGCCGACCAGGTGGCCGCCATCGTCCACTACCGGAACGCCGGAAATATTGCGCGCACGGGTCAGGCGCAGGACTTCGCCGATGGTCGTGTCCGGGCCGACCGTGAACGGTTCGCGGATGACCCCGGCTTCGAAATTTTTCACTCGCGCCACTTCTGCAGCTTGGCGTTCGACCGACATGTTCTTGTGCAGGATGCTGATGCCGCCCAATTGCGCCATGGCGATGGCCAGTCGCGCTTCACTGACAGTGTCCATGGCTGCGGACAGGAATGGCAGTCGGATTTCAAGGCCGCGTGTCAGCCGAGTCGCCAGGGACACATCCTTGGGCAGGATCGTGGAATGCGCGGGGACGAGTGAAACATCGTCGTAAGTCAGTGCTTCAGCCTGGATACGGAGCATGGCCGGTCCGATGGATGTGAAGCGCGCCATTGTACCGGGTTTGGCGCTTCAGGCGTCGGCAAGCTCTGCTGCTTCTAGCGTATTTTGCATGAGTGTGGCCACGGTCATCGGCCCCACTCCACCCGGTACCGGCGTGATCCAACTGGCGCGCTGGGCAGCCACTTCGAAATCGACATCGCCCACTAGCCGGCCATCGTCCAGGCGATTGATGCCGACATCGATCACGACTGCGCCGGGTTTGATCCAATCACCCGGAATCAGCCCGGGACGTCCAACCGCCACCACCAGGATGTCCGCTTCGCCCACGTGCCGGCGCAATACCTCAGGCGGGGTGAACTTGTGACAACTGGTCACGGTGCAGCCGGCAATCAACAGCTCCAATGCCATCGGCCGGCCGACATGGTTGGACACGCCGACAATCGTCGCGCTCTGCCCGCGCACCGGGCGGTCGGTATAGGCCAGCAAGGTGGTGATGCCACGCGGCGTGCACGGGCGCAGGCCGAATTCGCGCAGAGCGAGATGGCCCACGTTTTCCGGATGGAAGCCATCGACGTCCTTGCGCGGATCGATGCGGTGGATCAGCCGGCTGGCGTCGGCAATACCGGGCAACGGCAATTGCACCAGGATGCCGTGCACGGCGGGATCCGCATTGAGCCTGTCGATCAACATCAGCAAGTCGGATTCAGTGGTACTCGCCGGCAGGTCGAAATCAATGGCCTCGATACCGACTTTCGCAGCGGCGCGACGCTTGTTGCGCACATACGACTGCGAGGCCGGATCCTGCCCCACCAGCACGACTGCCAGTCCCGGGCGGGGCTTGCCAGCGGCCAGGCGAGCATCGACCTGGGCCTTGAGGTCGCCCAAGAGTTCGTCGGCGATGCGCTTTCCGTCAAGGATGCGCGCGGGTTGCGGGGCGTCTGTGGTCATGCTTGTGCGATCCGCTACATTCGGAAACTCCATTATCGCCCAGCCTGCCCGCGATCATCGAACATCAGCCGAGACGAGGCACACGAAAGCGGTGTACGTTATGGCCTTCAGCAAGTTCAAGGCGCGGCGCCAGGCCGAAGCCACGCCTGAACCGTTGGCCGCATTCAAAGCGGACAAACGTTCATCCTGAGACTGCCAATCGGCCGGCATCGAAACCACCAGGGGCACCATCATGATGACGATCCAGGGCGTCTGCCCGAAATGCGGCAAACGGGTATTGCATGTGAATGTCGAAATACTCGTCGGCATGGTGGATGGCGTGAGCAAGTCGCGCTGCATCAGCCATAGCTGCATCCATTGTCACGTAGTGCTGGGCGTGCAGCTTGACCACAGGGCCAAACCTCGCTCCAAGAGCAAGCCCGCTGACAACGGGTGATTCGTTCACTCAGCGTCCTGCAGTGGCTCCGCGTTGGTCGGCGCGATCCGTGCGCTGTCCACCGGGCAACGCGGAATTTCGGGCGCGGCTCCCAGCACGCATCGCACGCAGCATTTCTGCTGATTTGAAGACGCGCGCGGTGGCGGAAGCATCCTTGCCGCCGGCATCGATGCGAGTTGCGCCTGCGGTTTCAGCTTCAGCAACACGGCCCAGTCCTGCCTGTTGAAATTGCAGGCAGCAGGTGCATCCGGTGAACATGGCACGTCGCCCTGCGAACGCATCGGCAGGTTCCAGAATCGACCCGTCGCGTTGACGTTGAGCACGCGCATGGTGACGGCCTGCTGCACGTTGCCTCCAATCAGGTAGGCGTGGCTGTCACTGCCCACGTTGGCGGCGACTACGATGTCGCAATGCATGTTCAGGCCCTTTGCACCGCCGTCGATCGCTTCCGCCAATCCGGCATGGCCATAGACGCGCCTGGTGCGCACGTAACACAGCATGTCACCCGTGGCCGGGATGCTGGTCTGCGGATCCTGGAACAGGTATGGGCCGCCTTGCGGGTTTTTGCGGGCCGCACGCACGTAGTCGAAGTGACTAGGCGATGCCAGGAATCCCGGAACTCCGGCACGCTGCATCGCCCATGAGATGAACGCCGCAGACCACGGCTGGTCGACAACGAAGCTGCGGCACGCCTGCGCCGACATGCCGCCAACGCTCCCGGCGTACCCGCACTCGGTAGCGCCTGGATAGCCGCCCATTTGCTGCAGCAGGCCGCCATCACGCCAATACGCCGCCACCCGCAGCCAGGCCGGACCAGCACCGCTTTGCAGGTCGGTACTCTCCGCTTCCACCACGGTACTGCTGGCCAACCGGCCATCGCTGTCGATGAACGGACGGTACCAGTCGATGTTTTCATCACAGGCGACCGCAGCGATGCGCGTGGCAATCTCCGGATCCGCTTGGTGGCTGCGCAGCAGCGGGCACTGGTCGGATGCAGTCGCATCGCCTGCAAGGGCTAGCAAGAACAGGGCAACGCCAAATTTCAGGTACATCCGCTTCTCCATGATTCTGCGTTGCATCGATCAGGCCCCAGCACAAAACGCCACGTAATCGACATACCCCGGAAATGCGCACCCTGGCGCACACACCGGACACGCCGGGTCAGGCGCCAGCCGCGTCTCGCGGAAGCGCATGGCCAGCGCATCGAATTGCAGCAGCCGGCCACGCAAGGGTTCGCCAATCCCCAACACCAATTTGATCGCCTCGGTGGCCTGCAAGAGGCCGATCACGCCCGGCAATACGCCCAGCACGCCGGCTTCCGAACAATTCGTGGCCGCTTCGGGCGGCGGCGGTTCCGGGAACAGGCAGCGGTAACAAGGCGCCTCGCCACGCTGGCGACCTGCATCGAACACACTGACCTGACCTTCGAAGCGATGCACGGCGCCGTACACCAACGGTATGCCCAACTTCACGCAGGCGTCGTTGAGCAAGTAACGCGCCGGAAAATTGTCGGCGCCATCGATCACGACATCCACGCCATCGAGGATGCGCTCGACGTTGGCAGCCGTGATCCGTTCCTGCAGGGTTTCAATCGCGGTGCGCGGATTGAGCGCGGACAGCGCGATCGCCGCGGAGTCGACCTTCGGCATGCCGATGCGCGCGTCGGTGTGCAGGATCTGCCGC
The DNA here is from genome assembly GCA_039919235.1 of Thermomonas sp. GTDB lineage: Bacteria > Pseudomonadota > Gammaproteobacteria > Xanthomonadales > Xanthomonadaceae > Thermomonas. Next base: position 6,245 of record JBDSGA010000259.1, read on the forward strand.
TGCAGGTTGCTGCGATCCACGACATCATCATCTGCAATGCGCAGCGTGCCAACACCGGCGGCAGCGAGGTAGTACGCGGCGGGCGCACCCAATCCTCCCGCGCCCACCAGCAACATGCGCGCAGCCTGTAGCCGTTTCTGACCATCGAGGCCAACTTCTGGCAAACGTAAATGGCGCGAATAGCGCTCGCTGAAATCCGCATCGATGTCGGGCCGTTGCATCGGTAACCCCGCAGCATCCCAGGCTTCAGTGCCGCCAACGACTGAAGCGAGGTTGCGATAACCACGGTTTTCAAGCGTCACAACGACTTGCTGCGAGCGCTGGCCACGCTGGCACAGCAACAGCAGTTCCGTATCCATGCCAGCAATGAAATGCTCGGGATTCGCTTCCAACGCAGCACGATCAATGCCGCGTGCCCCTTCAGCCATGCCGAGTGCGCGTTCGTGTTCTCCACGCACATCAATCAACAGCGCGCCCGCGCGCATGCGCGCAACCGCTTCGTCGGGACTTATCTGGCTGATTGGCATCCAGCGATTATCGCGCACTCAGACATTGCGAGGCCTGCACCGGTGCTCAGGCTTCGTCGAACCCCGCCGCTTGCAAGTCTGCAGGCGTATTGAGGTTGCCGAAGCGCACGCCGGCGAAACGAACCCTCGCCAATCCAAGCCGCCCTTGCAAGGCCTGCACCGCGTGCTCGCCTGTGGCCAATGCCGCCTCAATGGCCACACGCATGGATTCGATTCGGTACAACGCAACCAAGGGTTGCAGGCCGTCATCATCCTCGGCTACCGCACCGTCATCACTATCCGCCGCCTTCGCCAAAGTGCGCAGCAAGCACTCATTGATGCCGATTACATCGACCGGCAGCGTCAACAGCCACGGCGTGGTGCAGCGATCCGCCAAAGTCTGTAGTCCGGCAATGGGTCCGACGCCGGATACCTGGTCTCGCACCGCGTCCAGACCTTGCTCGGCATAGCGATTGAGATGCGCATTGGCACTCACGAGCACCGCACCGCATTCGGCGTGGAAACTTCGTGCCAAGCGCATGACTTGCGGGACACCATTGCGCTGCAGCCAGGCCTTGTCACGGCCACCGAGGCGGCTGGCACGACCACCCGCGAGGATGCCTAAAGTGACCTGCGACCGATCCAGGATGAAATCCGTGTTCGACAGTTCCGGCTGCATGACGAAGGCTTACTTGCCGCGCTTGACGTGCCGAATGAGGCGCCGTTTCTTGGCGACCTGCTTCTCGGTCAGCACGTTTTTCTTGTCCTTGTAGGGATTTTCGCCTTCCCTGAAGAGGAAGCGAATTGGCGTGCCGACCAACTTGAAGCGCTTGCGGAAGAAATTTTCCAGATAGCGCTGGTACGTCGCGGACAGCGTCTTCAGACGTGTACCGTGAATGATGAACGTCGGCGGGCTTTCAGCGCCCGGATGTGCAAAGCGCATCTTCGCCACATGACCACGGACCACCGGTGGCGGGTTGGCGGCATACGCAGCTTCGACCGCACGAGTGACGTCAGACGTGCTGAATACATGGGTGGCCGACGCATGCGCGCGATGGATGGCGCGGAACAATTCGCGCAAACCGGAGCCGTGCAACGCCGAGATACGCACGTTCTCCGACCACGCCACGAAACTGAGCTTGCGCGAGATCAACGTCTCGGTTTGCTGGCGTTCGTAGTCTGTGCGACCGTCCCACTTGTTGACGGCGATGACCAATGCGCGACCGGCGTCCAGCACGGCGCCCAGTACGGTGGCGTCCTGGTCGGTGACGCCCTCGGTCGCATCCAGCATCAACACCGCCACTTGGCATTGTTCGATGGCCTGCAAGGTCTTGACCACCGAGAATTTTTCGACAGCCTCTTCAACCCTCGCCCGCCTGCGCAGGCCGGCGGTGTCAATCAGTCGATACTTGCGGCCGTCACGCTCCAGATCCACAGAGATCGAATCGCGAGTGGTGCCGGGCTCTTCGGACGCGATCATGCGCTCCTCGCCCAGGATGCGATTGACCAGGGTCGACTTGCCCACATTCGGGCGACCGACGAACGCAATGCGCACGCGCTTCGGGTCCGAATCCAGGATTTCGGTGGTGCCTTGTTCCGGCAACTCACTCGACACCCGCTCCAGCAATTCATCGATACCGGTGCGATGTGCGGAAGACACCGGCAGCGCATCGCCGAAGCCATAACGCGAGAACTCTGACATCGCCGACTCTAGATCAATGCCGTCGCTCTTGTTGACCACCAATAATGTCGGCTTGGACAGCTTGCGCAACCAGCGCAGGATGTCATCGTCCAACGCAGAACTTCCCTCGCGACCATCGACGATGAACAGAATCAGGTCGGCTTCTTCGGCAGCGGCGCGCGATTGGCGCGCAGTGGCGCCTGCCAGGCCTTCGTCTTCACCCGCGATGCCACCGGTATCCACCAACACGAACGGCGCAGCTTCGATCAGGCGGCACACGCCATAGTTGCGGTCGCGGGTGACCCCCGGCTGGTCATGCACCAACGCATCGCGCGTGCGCGTAAGCGCATTGAAGAGGGTGGATTTGCCGACATTGGGGCGCCCGACCAGGGCGACGAGGGGAAGCATGGATCAACCTTTGCGCACAGGGCGCCGGATTCTAGATTTTGCAGATACTTGAAATGCAACGGCCCCGGCAGACTAGCCGGGGCCGCGGATACACGCCAGCCTGATGCCGGACAAACACTTATTGCAGTGCGAACGCAGCCAACTGGCCGTCCTCAGTCTGCACCACCAGGATGCCATCGGAAACGGCCGGTTGTCCGCTGATCGCACCACCCAGCTTCGAGCGCGCGGCAAACGCACCGTCGCTGAGACGCAGCCAATGCAGGTTGCCTTCGAAATCGCCCACCACTGCGTAATCGCCCTGCACCGCAGGCGCGCTGACCTTGCGGAATGCAAGACCATTTTGCTGCCACAGGCTGCTGCCGGTATTGCGATCCAGACCCCAGACCTTGCCGGTGGGATCGGTGACGACCACCGCCGAATTGCTCAAGCCCAGTCCGCGCTGGCCGCCATTTTCGCGATCCCACATCAGTTGGCCACTGGGCCCGTCGATGGCGACCGTATGGTTCTTGTAACTCGTGGCGTACAGGGTGGTGTTGTCGAGCACGGGCGGGCCATCCACATCGGCCATGCGCTCGAGTTCACTGCGACCATCAGGTTGCGCCACCGGCGTGCTCCAGCGCACGCTGCCATCGCTCATCGACAGCGCAGTCAACGATCCGTTGTCATTGCCAACAAACACGATGCCGGGGCCAATGGTGATGCCACCACTGCCACGCACGGTCAGCGAGGGCATGTCCGGGCTATAGAACCAGCGTCGTTCCCCGGTGGTTTCATCCAACGCGGTCAATCGACCGTCGTTGGAATGCACGAACACCATGCCGCCACCCATCGCCGGCGCGACCAGCACTTCGTTGGCGACCTTCGAGGTCCACTTTTCAGCACCCGTCGCGGCATCCAATGCAACCACGTCACCTTCCAGGCTGCCGACCACCACCAGCCCATCACCCGCACCTGGGCCACCGGTCAGCGGCAGCTTGGACGCATAGTGCCAAAGCGATTGGCCCGTTTTCAGGTCAAAGGCAGAGACTCCACCTTCAACCGCCAACGCATAGACGTGCCCATCGACGATGGTCGGGCGCATGTCGATACCAAGATCCTGATTACCCTTACCCAGCGAAGCGGCCCACAACTGGCTGACATTGACACTCGGGCTGACCTGGACCAACGCCGTCGGGTCTTCCGACTTGTCCTTGCCACGTCCGTCGAACAGGTTCTTGACGGTCGAACAGCCCGCCAACAGCGCCAATGACACAACGGTGACCGCGAATTTATGTAATGAATTGGTTGGCATTGCCCGGGTCATCAGGTGTTGTCCTCGGTATGTGGCGGCGTGCCGCCAGCTTCAATCAATTTAAGTGTCAGCAGGCGATGCTGTGGATCACCGACATCGATGAGGCCCAATGCCTTCTGATAGGACAGCTGTGCCTTGACTCGATCACCCATGACCATGAGTGCGTCACCCTTCACATCCAGCATGGCCGGATTGCGTTCGTCATCAAGAAGCGCGAGCGCCTCCTTGGCCTTGCCACTATCGACAAGCAGGCGCGCCAGACGTTGGTGCACGACGGCACCCATGTCCGGATCGAGGTCACGGAGGTTACGCAACGTTGCGATGGCGTCGTCGGACTTGCCTGCATCCACTTGGGCTTTCGCCAGTTGCAATGCAGCCAGCGCGCCCAGCGTCGGATTGGCCTTGCTGATCCCCTCTATCGCGGGCCTGCCTTTGTCTGCAGGCAGGACACCGCTTTCAAACTGCGTGACCGCATTGGAGTAACGGCTATTGACCGCCATCCGGCCCTGCTGTTGTTGGCCCTGCCACCATTGAAAGCCGGCAATCGCGCCCAGTCCGAGGGCGATGCCCCCGATCAGGCCAAATGCATTGCTGCGCAGCCAGGAACGGACGCGTTCACTTTGTTCGTGCTCATCGAGCAGGTCATCGATCGCCATGCTATCTCTCGCCCGCGTTTAACCCGCGGGGCGCTGGTGTTGAAAGGAATTGAGTCGCGCTTGCGTGGATCAGTCAACCACGACCAGCGAACCATCGGAGGATACCGTAAAGCGGGCAACGTTCGACCTGGTGAACTGCGCCAAGTCGACTCGTTGTCCGTGGTCATGCACCTCTGCGGTCGATGCATTGCCAATGGTCAGGCGCGCGAGTTGAGCGGAATCAAAGCGGCGTTCGCTGCCGCTGGGCAGCAATCCCTTTTCAAGGCTGCTGCCATCCGCAGCTACCGCATCCACCCACGTCTCCGCATGGGTGCGCAAGATGATCTCTCCGACCGCAGATTCCGCTGACATGCCTGTTACGGGGGCCATCGACGCCATCACGGTGCGCCGCGATACCGGGACCACCGGCTCGGCCATGCCAGACTTGGCTGGGACATCTAGCGGCGCGGCATCATGGGCGCTGCCTGACAGGTGCTGGCGGGTAGCAACCCATGCCGGCACCGCCAGCGACAAGGTCAGCACGATGTAGACCAATCGGCGGCCGATCTGCTCCGCCCACCATTGAGCCCGCGGTGTGTGCGTTCGACTCACCAAGTGGGACGGCTCGACTGGGCCCACATCAAGTGCCGCCATCATTGGCGCCGTGGTCAATCCGACCAGCCGCGAATAACTCCGGACCTGGCCACGCACGAATACCGGAGCACCCAGCCTGGACCAGTCCTCTGCTTCGAGTGAGCGCACTACCCGTGAAGGCATGTGCAGACGCGATGCGACGTCATCAATCGTGAGGCCGGCGGCTTCACGGGCCTGTTTCAGACGTTCGCCGCAGCCTGCCATGGCCGGGTGGGTATTGTCGGGGTAAGTGGTCATCGCGTCGCAGGAACAGTGGCGCCGCCGGGGGTGAGCGCCTGCAAACGTAGAAGATAGCGCTGTGCGGCCACGTTGTCGCCCTGTTTTTGCTCGATCTGTAACGCCAATCGCAATGCGCTTGCATCCTGGGGTGCAATTGCCAGCCATCGCTGCACGAACGCACGCGCTTCGAGGTACTCACCCCGATCGAACTGCAGTCCCGCCATACCTGCCAATGCCGGGGTGATCGTCGGATCCAGCGTCAGCGCCTGCCGCCAATTAGTCTCGGCGCGCGTAGATTGCCCGGCTTGCTGAGCACAGGCTCCAGCATTGGTCAATGCGGTGGCAGGCGTTGGATAGGCTTGGTCGGCCAAGGCTTTGTCGAACCACGCCAACGATTCCTGGGCATGACCGCTTCCGCACAGCCAGATGCCGTAATTGTTCGCATAAGCACCATTGCCCGGGGAGGTTTCCAAGGCTTTGCGGTAGTGATCTCCCGCTCCTGCCACGTCCCCCGAACTGCTGGCAAGCGCAGCGAGCATCGTATACGCATCGCCTGACTGGGGGTCTGCTTTGATAGCCTGCTGCGCTTGTTGCCGCGACTGGTCAAAACGACCCGCCTCATAGGAAGCGCTGGCAGCAGCCACCAATTGCGCGGCGCCGACGGGGGAGGACTTATTTTTGCCTTTGCCACTCACGTCGTAGGTCCGTGAAATTTTCTCGAAATGACCACGATCTGCACTGGGGCGCACGATAGTGAGACGCTCGAACTGCTTGCACGCTGTTGTCGCTAGCAGCAGGCATGCCGTAAACAGCAGGACCGCGATAAAGCGCAGTGATGGCACGTCACGCGGCATCGGAGATCCCCGCGTCGTGCAGGCGCTTGCGATGTTCAGCCGAGCGTCGCGTCCGGTCCATCACCTGCCCCTTGAGTTGACCACATGCGGCGTCGATGTCATCACCGCGGGTACGTCGCACCGGCGCGATCATGCCGGCATTGTTGAGTTGCTTCTGGAAAGCGCGAATAGCTTCCTCGGTCGGACGCGCGAAGCGCGTGCCAGGGTATGGATTGAAGGGAATCAGGTTGACCTTCGCCGCGTCTTTCATCTGTACGCGGCGGTCGAACTCCTGCATCAGCTTCACCAGGCCGCGCGCTTGTTCGGGCTGATCGTTGACGTCCTTCATCAAGGTGTATTCGAACGTCACCGAACTGCCGCGCTTGCGTTGCGCGTAGCGCACGCAGGCATCCATCAGCACCGCGATCGGGTACTTCTTGTTGAGCGGGACAAGCGACGTACGTAGTTCATCGGTGGGCGCATGCAGCGAGACTGCGAGCGACACGTCGCTCTCTTCGCCCAAACGGTCGATCATCGGCACGACGCCGGCAGTCGAAAGCGTCACCCGCTTGTTGGCCAAGCCGTAACCGAGGTCATCGCGCATGATGCTCATCGCGCGCACCACGTTGTCGAAGTTCATGAGCGGCTCGCCCATCCCCATCATCACCACGTTGGTGAGCTTGCGTCGCAGGTGTGGCACGTTGCCCAAGTGACGGGCGGCGATCCAGACCTGGCCGATGATCTCGGCGGTGGTCAGGTTGCGGTTGAAGCCTTGTGTCGCGGTGGAACAGAACTGGCAGTTGAGCGCGCAGCCGACCTGCGAGGACACGCACAGCGTGCCGCGTCCCTTGTCGGGGATGAACACCGCCTCGATCGCGTTCTTCGGGTCCATCCCCAGCAACCATTTGTGGGTGCCGTCTTCGGAAGATTTGTCGAAGAGCATCTGCGGTGCACGCACCACTGCTCGTTCCTCGAGCTTGGTACGCAGCGCCTTGCCGAGGTCGGTCATGTCGGCGAATTCGGTGGCGTAGCGATGATGGATCCACTTCATCACCTGGTGCGCACGGAATTTCTTTTCGCCCAGGTCATCCTCGAAGAACCGTTCGAGCGATGCCCGGTCGAAGTCGAAGATATTGGTCCGCGAATCCACGGCTTGAACTTGCATGGCCGCCAGCGCAGTTGCGCCCACGGCAACGCCATCACGTTGCTGGTTGTCTGCCAGCAGGGTGATGTCGATGGACGGGGCGCGGATGTCACTCATCGCATCAACTCAACGGCTGTAGACGTCGGTAGACGGGAAGAAATACGCGATCTCGATCGCCGCGTTCTCCAGCGAATCGGACCCGTGTACCGCATTGGCATCAATGCTGTCGGCGAAGTCGGCGCGGATCGTGCCCGGCGCGGCATCCTTCGGATTGGTCGCGCCCATCAGATCACGATGCGTGAGCACGGCGTTGTCGCCTTCCAGTGCCTGGATCACCACCGGGCCGGAGCTCATGAAGTTGACCAGCGCACTGAAGAACGGACGCTCGCGATGCACGGCGTAGAAACCTTCTGCCTCTTGCTTGGACAGGTGTTTCATCTTCGAAGCCACGACCTTCAGGCCGGCCTGTTCGAAACGCGAGTAGATCTGGCCGATGACGTTCTTGGCCACGGCGTCGGGCTTGATGATCGAAAGGGTGCGCTCCAGCGCCATTGGAATACTCCGGTGTGGCGGGCAGCGACTTTCGTCGCACATGCCCGATGATAACAGAAAAACCCGCGCACTGGCGCGGGTTTGGCCTACATGGCTACGGAGGATTCTAGCCGAAAACGGCCTGCTTGGCACGCATTTTGGGTACCCGCGCGTTGACATCTATTGACGCGCAGGAGGTCGCCGAACTAGCATCAAACAAGCGTTTGATTCAGGTGCGAACCATGAGCCTTCATCACTTCTCCACCAAGGATCGGATCCTGCATGCAGCGGAAGAACTATTTGCGCAGCAGGGATTCGGCGCCACCTCGTTACGCCAGGTCACCAGCCGTGCCGACGTCAACATCGCCGCGGTTAATTACCACTTCGGAAGCAAGGACAATCTGGTCAATGAGGTGTTCCGCCGACGCATGGATGACATGAGTCGCGAACGACTGCATGCCTTGCAGGCCGCCATCGCCAAGCATCCCGGCGAGCTTGAACCGATTCTGGCGGCGTTCGTCGAGCCTGCGTTGGCAATGGCCCAGGATCGACATGGTGGTGGCGCCTTCATCCGCGTCATCGCACGCGCCTACGCGGAAAGCAATGACGGTCTGCGCAAGTTCCTCTCGGATCAGTACGGCCACGTGTTGCGGGAGTTCGCCAAGGCCATTGGCGGGTGTGTTCCGGGCTTGAGCAAGGAAGCACTGTATTGGCGGCTGGATTTCCTGTCCGGCGCATTAACCTATGCGATGGCTGATTTCGGGCTGATCAAACGGCCGGCCTCCGTGTCCGAGGCCACCCATCGCCTGCGTGCTGCGAAGGCACTCATTCGATTTGCTGGCGCCGGGTTTCAAGCACAAGAAGTTTAATTTTTCAAGGAGTTAAGGCATATGTCTGAGAAATTACTTGTCCGTCGCGCTGCGGTACTTGGCGCCGGCGTGATGGGTGCGCAGATTGCGGCGCATCTGACCAATGCGGGCGTCGATACCGTGCTGTTCGACCTCGCTTCCAAAGAGGACGATCCGAACGGCATCGTGCTCAAGGCGATCGCCAACCTCGGCAAGCTCTCGCCGGCGCCGCTGGCCAGCAAGTCGCTGGCTGCAGCCATCACCCCGGCCAATTACGACACCGACCTGCCACTGCTGGAAGGCTGCGACCTGATCATCGAGGCGATTGCCGAACGCATGGACTGGAAGCAGGACCTGTATCGCCGGATCGCGCCGCACGTGTCCGCGGATGCGGTGCTGGCCAGCAATACCTCTGGCTTGGGAATCAATGCGTTGGCTGATGTTCTTCCAGAGCAGCTTCGCCATCGTTTTTGCGGCGTGCACTTCTTCAACCCGCCCCGCTACATGTACCTGGCCGAGTTGATCCCGGCCAAGACGACCGATGCCGCCGTGGTCGCCGGCCTGGAGAGTTTCCTGGTCACCCAGCTCGGCAAGGGTGTGGTGATCGCCAAGGACACCCCCAACTTTATCGGCAACCGCATCGGCGTGTTCTCGATGCTGGCGACCATGCACCACACGCAGGCCTTCGAGCTGGGCTTCGATGTGACCGATGCACTGACCGGCCCGGCGATTGGCAGGCCCAAGTCCGCGACCTATCGCACCGCCGACGTGGTGGGATTGGACACGATGGCGCATGTCATCAAGACCATGGCCGACACCCTGCCTGACGACCCGTGGCATTCCCATTTCAAGGCTCCGAAATGGTTGCTTGCGCTCATCGAGAAAGGTGCGCTCGGCCAAAAGACTGGCGCTGGCATCTACACCAAGCGCGGCAAGGATATTCTGGTGCTTGACCTCGCCGCGCAGGACTACCGCCCGAGCGCAGCCGAGGTCGATCCAACCGTCGCCGCAATCCTGAAGGAGCGCGACCCCGCTGCAAAATTCGCCGCGTTGCGCGCCAGCACGCACCCGCAAGCGCAGTTTCTTTGGGCCTGCTTCCGCGACCTGTTCCATTACAGCGCCTTCCACCTGAAGGACATCGCCGAGACCGCGCGCGACGTAGACCTTGCGATCCGCTGGGGGTACGGCTGGAACCTGGGCCCGTTCGAAACCTGGCAAGCGGCAGGCTGGAAGCAGGTTGCCGACTGGGTGGCCGAGGACATTGTCGCTGGCAAGGCAATGAGTAATGCGCCGTTGCCGGACTGGGTGTTCGATGGCCGCGACAGCGTGCATGGCGCCGAGGGCAGTTATAGCCCTGGCAAGGATGCGAAGTTGCCGCGTTCCGCCCTGCCCGTCTACAAGCGCCAGCGTTTCACGGATTCGCTGCTGGGTGAACGCGCCGCACCTGGTGAGACCGCGTTCGAAAATGATGGCGTGCGCCTGTGGCACGACGGCGACGGCATCGCGGTACTCAGTTTCAAGACCAAGATGCACACGGTCAACGACCAAGTGCTCAATGGCGTGCAGCAAGCCATTGCCATCGCCGAGCGCGACTTCCGAGGGTTGGTGATCTGGCAACCGAAGGAACCGTTCTCTGCCGGTGCCGATCTGTCAGGTGCGCTGGGCCTTTTGCAGGCCGGTGATGTCAAGGGCTTCGAGGCAATGGTCGCGAACTTCCA
>JBDSGA010000260.1:0-5814 GCA_039919235.1 Thermomonas sp.
TCGATGACGCGCGCCTTGCCACCTTCCATGATCGCCACGCAGGAATTGGTGGTGCCCAGGTCAATGCCGATGATCTTGCTCATGTCTTCGTCCTCTGGATTTCTAAGTTCGGGGGCGCGTTGCGCCATGTCCGAAATGTGGGGTTTGCTGGAGCGGGTTCAAGTCCTGCACCAAGATAGGTTCAGTCGTGTTTAGCCACGACCACCAAGGCTGGGCGCAACAGTCGCTCGTTCAGGACGTAGCCTTTCTGGAACAGCTGTGCGATCGCGCCTGGAGCCACGCCAGCCACATCGATCATGCTCATGGCTTGGTGGCGCTCAGGGTCGAAGCCATCGCCAGCCACCGGTGCAACCATGACCAAGCCATTGATTTCCGCGACACGCAGCAACTGGCGCTGGGTCAGCTCCAAGCCTGCGCGCAGCGGATCGTCATCGGATGCATTGGCCAAGCCAGCTTCGAGGCTGTCCAGTACCGGTAACAAGTCGCCAAGCAGGCGCTCGTTGGCGAAGCGGCGGGCATTGTCGAGTTCGCGAGCCATCCGCTTGCGCTGGTTGTCGAGGTCGGCACGTTCAATCAGCGACTGCGCCTTGAGGTGTTCAAGTTCAGCGCGCAGCGCCTCTACTTCATCGATTTGTGGCGTGTCGTCCGCCGTTTCCACTGCATCCTGCATCGAGTCTTGGTTCATGAGTCGCCATCGGTCGAAAGCGGCCAACTGCCGCGTCGATCAGGCAATGGGGGCTCGCGCCCGCCGATTCAAGGCTGCGGGGGTTGGGGATCAAATGCCGCACTCAACGCTGCCGCAGTCGCTTCGACCACGGGAATCACCCGCTCGTAGGCCATTCGGCTGGGTCCGATAACGCCCAATACTCCGAGCACAGTGCCATCGGCGCCGTACGGTGCACTGACCAAGGACATGCCCTCCAGCGGCGCCAGGCCAGTGCCGTCGCCGATGAACACGCGCATACCAGGCGCCTTGGCGGTGCGCTCCAGCAATTGCAGCAGTTCGCGTTTTTCGGCGAAGGTTTCGAACAAGGCCCGCAGCCGGTCCAGGTCGGCCAGGTCCTGCAGACCCATCAACCGAGTCTGGCCCGCCACGATCACGCCATCGGAAGTCGTGTCGTCCTTGCCCGGCGCAAACGCCTGCTCCGCCAGCTCGACGGACGTGGCCAAGAGCTGCTCCATTTCCGAGCGCGCATGCCGCAGTTCGGTCATCAGGCGCGCACGGATATGCGCCAGCGGCTGCCCGGCGAAATGCGTGTTGAGGTAGTTGGCCGCCTGTTCCAGTTCGGACGGATCAAACGCACGGCGCACCTGCACCACGCGGTTTTGCACTTCATTGTCAGCGAACACCAGGATCGCCAACACTCGCTGCGGATCCAGCGCGACGAATTCGATCTGGCGAAACGCGAACACCTCACGCTTGGGCACACTGACCATGCCGACGAAATGGGTCATTGCCGACAGTAGTTCCGACGTGTTGCCCAGCAAGGCCTGGGTACCCGCGCCACTCGGTAATTCATGCCGCAGGCGCTCAAGTTCGGCAGCGCCCAGTGGCTGGAGCTGCAGCAGGGAATCCACGAACAGCCGATACCCCTGCGCCGTGGGAATGCGCCCCGCCGAGCTGTGCGGCGCTGATAGCAGGCCGGCATCCTCCATCGACGCCAAGATGTTACGGATCGTCGCCGGGCTCACATCCAACCCCGAATGCCGCGCCAACGTCTGCGACCCGACCGGATCGCCATCACGCACGTGGCGCGATACCAGCGTGCGCAACAGCTGTCTTGCGCGCGGGTCGTTGGCGATGTCGCCGGTTTGCAGCAGCTTGGCCATGCAGAAGTTGTAAGCGTCGCTCCGCCCGCTTGCAAGCGGGCGCATGCCAGCGCTACCGGGTTGGGCGCTGCTGCAGGCACAATGCGCGGCGATGCTGACCCGATTGACCATCCGAGATTTTGCCGTCGTCGCCCGCGCCGAACTGGTGTTCGGTGCCGGGCTCACTGTGATTTCGGGTGAAACCGGCGCGGGCAAGTCGCTGCTGGTCGATGCACTGGGTTTCCTGTGCGGGGCTAGGGCCGATGCCGGCAGCGTGCGGCATGGCGCGGAACGTGCCGAACTTGCGGCGGAATTCGCGCTGGCCGATGCGCCAGCCGCGACAGGCTGGTTGCGCGAGGCGGAACTCGACGACACTGATAATCCGGCTTCCTCCAACTGCCAACTGCGCAGGGTCTTGCGCGCCGATGGTGGTTCAAAGGCCTGGATCAATGGCCGCCCCGCCACCCTGGCGCAACTCGCCGAATTGACCGGCTTGCTGGTCGAAATCCATGGCCAGCATGAGCAACAGGCGTTGCTCGCGCGCACCACGCAAACCGACCTGCTGGATGCGCATGCCCGCCATCCGTCGTTACGGGACGCCACCCGAGCCACTGCCCTGCATTGGCGTGCATTGCGCAACCAGCACGATGCGTTGCTCGCCCGTGGCGATGCAACCGAGCGTCACGCGTGGTTGCAGCACCAGTTGCAGGAATTGCGGGCGGAGGCGTTGGAACCCGAAGCGCTGGCCGAGCTTGACCGCACCCATCGCCGGCATGCACACGCGGCCTCATTGATCGCGGCCTGCGAGCTGGGCTTGGAGCAACTGGCGGGCGACGACGCACTCACCAGCCGCCTGCAGCAGGTGCGTGCCACCCTGCAGCGTGAAGCCAGTCACGAACCGCGGCTGACTGACGTTGACGCGATGCTGGATTCGGCCGCCATCCAGATGGACGAAGCCTTGGCGCTGCTGGAGCGGATTCGCGACGACCTTGATCTGGATCCGGAAGCGATGCAGCAACTCGAGCGCAGGCTGACCCGCGTTCATGAGTTGGCGCGCAAGCACCGTCTGCCGCCCGATCAGTTGGCTGCGCACCGTGACGTGCTGGCCGCCGAGCTGGAATCTCTCGCTGATATCGGGGAGCGCCTGCTAGGGCTGGAACAGGACATCAGCGCGGCCTTGACAGAGTGGCGGGCCGCCGCGGCCAAGTTGACTGCTTCTCGCAAGCGCGCGGGTGAGGTCCTCGCTGCGGAAGTCTCGGCGCTGATTGGAACGCTTGGCATGGAAGGCGGCCGTTTCGCAGTGGCACTGGAACTGGCCAATGACCTCGCCAGCCCTGACCCGAATGGTGCCGAACGCGTGGATTTCCTGGTCAGTGCAAATGCTGGACAACCGCCCCGCCCCTTGCGCAAAGTCGCTTCGGGTGGCGAACTGTCGCGCATTTCGCTGGCAATCGAAGTCGCCATGCAGGGACTCGACCCGGTACCGACCATGGTCTTCGACGAAGTGGATGCCGGTATCGGCGGCGCAGTCGCCGCGGCCGTAGGCGCGCGGCTACGTGCGTTAGGCGATGGCCGCCAAGTGCTGTGCGTGACCCACCAGCCGCAGGTCGCCGCAGCGGGCCATGCCCAATACCGGGTGAGCAAGGCGGCGCAGGAAGGGATTACTCAATCGTCGGTGGAAGCGCTCGATGGCCAAGGCCGCATCGCGGAAATCGCGCGGATGCTCGGCGGTGCCACGGTGACCGCGGAAGCCGAGGCCGCAGCCAGGCAATTACTGCGTTAGCGCCCGGCTCCCTGCCCCGCTGGCGACATGCTGGAGAAGCGCCCTATCGCTGCTTGCGCACGTACAGCACCAGCGCATGATCCTCGATGGCATATCCATGTTCGGCGGCGATCTGGTGCTGCAGCGATTCGATGGCTTCGCTGTGGAATTCGATCACCTTGCCAGTATCGACATCGACCATGTGGTCGTGGTGTTCGCCACGATCCAGCTCATACACGGCATGGCCGCCTTCAAAATTGTGCTTGAGCACAAGGCCCGCAGTTTCGAACTGGGTCAGCACGCGGTAGATCGTCGCCAGCCCGATCTCCTCGCCATCACCCAGCAGTTGCCGATAGATGTCCTCGGCGGTCATGTGGCGGGGCCGGGTCTGCTCGAGCAACTGCAGGATCCGCATCCGGGGGTGCGTGACCTTCAGGCCGGCCTTGCGTAAGTCCTGCGATTCCATCGCCACTCCAATCAAGAACGGGCTGCGTGCCTGCTGGGGAGCACATCCCAGCACGTCCCTGCCCGCAAAACAGCACGTGAACGCATCATCTGCCGGTGGCGGCAGACATCGTGATCCATGGGCTTCAGTGTATCATCGCCCAGTCCTTTCACCTCCCCCGATGCCCATGCGCAAGCTGCTGTTCGTTCTCCTCATCGCGTTGATCACCAGTGGTTGCGGCGTGCTATATCGCCAACCGATCTACCAGGGCAACCTGGTCGACAAGGCTGCCGTGGATCAGTTGCAGGTCGGCATGGACAAGCGCCAGGTGATGATCGTTTTGGGTACGCCGTCCATCCAGGATCCGTTCCACCATGATCGCTGGGACTACACCGCCAGCCGCCGTACGGGCCGCACTGGCGCCACCGTGGTCAAGAACATGACCGTGTGGTTCGAAGGCGATGCCCTGACCAAGTGGGATGGCGATTATTTCCCGCAAGACGATTCCGAGTTGGCCAAGACCATGTCCCGCTTCGGCAATCTCGCGAAGGACAAGGACAAGAAGAAAGGCCGCCGTTGACGCGAAGTCGCTTTACCGCTGCGTTGGGTTGACGCTGCGCTGGGCGCGTAATCGCCGCGCCTGTTTCGGATCAATCTGCAACCCGCGTAGCAACTCCACGCGGTCTCCATCACGCAAGCAAGTTGCCGGCGTCCCAGCCACGCCAAATATCCCCAGCCCGACGAATTCCGCGTCCAGCGCCCAACCGCTTGCCAGCAATGCATCTGCAACGCAGGCATGGTCGGAAAGCTCAACCACTCTGGCCTCGCTGCGCGACGGCCATGCACGGATCAGTTCGACCCTGATCACGCGTTGCCGCCCTGGTCGGCCTCGCGCACGAAGTCATCGACCATGCGGTCTGCCAGGCCTTGCATGCCCAATGCCAGTGCAGGTGCGAACAACCGGTTCTGCGCTTCGAAATCCAGCTTCAAGCTGACCTTGCAGGCGCACTCGTCAAGCACGTGGAATTCCCAGCGACCCTGTAAGCGCTTGAAGGGGCCGTCACGCAGGTCCATGTCGATGTGGTGCGGCGGCGAGAGTGTGTTCTCGGTGGTGAACCACGTACTGAATCCGCCAATGCCGAGATCGAGCCGAGCGACCAACCGATCTTGCGACTGTTCCAACACCTCCGAGGCATTGCACCAGTCGAAGCGCCGCGGATAAGCCGCCACGTCGTTCACCAACGCGAACATGCGGGCCGCTGAATGCGCAACGAGGGCGCTGCGAACGATGACGGGCATGATGTCGCGGGAATCCTTCAAGTGGGCCGGCAGGGTTTCCATCGCACAGAATTGGAACCGGATCGGCGACAATAAGCACGATGAGTAAGCAAGCGCACAAGGATAAGGCAAACGGCAAGGACGCGAAGGCGTCGGCCAAGGCGCCGTCGATCAAGATGATCACGCTGAACAAGCGCGTTCGCCATGAATACCACCTCGAGGACCGCGTTGAGGCGGGACTGTCGCTGCAAGGCTGGGAGCTGAAATCGATCCGTGCGGGGCGCGCCAACGTCATCGACAGCTACGCGATCATCAGTGCCGGCGAGATGTTCCTGGTAGGCGCACAGATTACCCCGCTGATTTCGGCCTCTACGCATGTGGTGGCGGAGGAGCGGCGCACCCGGAAATTACTGTTGCACCGTCGCGAGATCGACGTCCTCATGGGGCGTGTGCAACGCGATGGCTATACGGTCGTGCTGACCGCGCTCTACTGGAAGGGCAACAAGGTCAAGGCGGAACT
>JBDSGA010000261.1:0-5642 GCA_039919235.1 Thermomonas sp.
GGCGACATTGTCGGCGCGCTGACCGGCGATGCCGGACTGGCGAAGGACAGCATTGGCAAGATCGACGTGTATGCGACGCGCAGCTATGTGGCGATTGCGCGCTCACACGCGAAGCACGCGCTGGAGCGTCTGCGTGCCGGCAAGATCAAGGGCCGCAAGTTCCGGGTCAATTTGCTGTAGGAGACGCGCCGGCCTGCAGGTCACGCATCGACATGCACGCAATGACGCCAGCAAGTGCGATGCCGGCCCCAGCCCAGAATGTCGCCGTCGGGGAAACCTGATCCCACAGCAGCCCCGCCCCGCCGCTGGCGACCAGCAACGCCAGTCCCGAGGCCAGATTGAAGACGCCGAACGCAGTGCCGCGATATTCCGCTGGCACCCGGTCGGTGATCATCGATGCCAGTACACCCTGGCTCAGGCCCATGTGCAAACCCCATAGCGCGATGCCAACGAACACCAGGCGCCAGTCCTGCGCGCTTGCCAATGCGACATCGGCCAACACCAGCAATGCCATTCCCAGTGCCAGCACGCGAATGCGCGGGATGCGATCGCTCAGCACGCCGGCCGGATAGGCGCTGAGCGTGTAGACAATACTCATCACCACCAAGACCAGCGGTACCCAAGTCAGTTGCAACCCGCGTTCGGAGGCTCGCAGGACGAGGAACGCCTCGCTGAAACGCGCCAATGCGATCAATGCACCAAGTGCGACCAATCGCCAGAACGGCTTGCCCAGCCGCGCCAGGCCTTCGCGCGAAATCGGAAGGCGCGCGGTGCGCTTCGCACCATCCGCCGGCTCTTTCACCAGAGTCGCCAGCAGCAAGACCGCGACCAAGCCGGGCAACACCGCCACCCACAGCACCAGCCTGATGTTGTCGTGCCACAGCCACAACAAAGCAACCGCCAGCAATGGGCCCAACACCGCGCCAACGGTATCCATCGACTGGCGCAATCCGAACGCAGCACCGCGTATTTCCACCGGGGTCACATCGGCGACAAGCGCATCGCGTGGCGCGCCACGAATGCCCTTGCCGAAGCGGTCCAGCAAGCGCGCCGTGGTGATCCCGGCAATCGATGTGGCCAACGGAAACAGCGGCTTGACCGCGGTGGCCAACCCATAGCCGAGCAACACCAATGGCTTGCGTTTGCCTATTGCATCGCTCAGGTAACCGGAAAACACCTTGGTCACCAGCACCAACGCCTCGGCGCTGCCTTCAATCAAGCCAATCGTCAGCGCACTGGCGCCAAGTCCGGTGGCCAGCAATATCGGCAGCAGGCTGTGCACCATCTCCGAGCCCATGTCGGTGAACAGGCTGACAATGCCAAGTGCCCACACGGTGCACGGAATTCTGGGTCGGTCTGGTGAAGACATAGGCGTTTCCGGGAAAGGACGAGCCGATCATACGGGCGCGGCGGCACGATGCCGCCTTCGCGAATCGACATCGTCCGCGCGAGCCGCGAACGTCAATTCGTTCATGGGCCAGGTTCGCGCGACCATCCATGCCATCGGCAGTTTTCGACGCGTCCGCTGGACGCATGAACAGTGGGAACCAGGTCCTGGGCAATCCCGGGCGTGAATCCTGCCCTGAACTGCTTCGTAGGTTGCTTGCCCCAGATCAAGGACGTCCCGACTTCACGAATTAGCATGGACGACATGTCCAGCGTCTTGCCTACTGCATTCAATTCCGCCGTTACGGATCTGCTGGCCGATAGCTGGCACACCGACAGCACCACCTGCTGCAACTACGGCAGCGACAGTTCCAAGCGCTGCTCGCCAGCCGAGGGAGTTGCGTTCCCCGCCAACCGGGAGCAGGTGCAGGCACTGGTCCGGTTATGTCGCAAACACCACGTCGCGATCGTGGCGCGTGGCAGCGGCACCAGCAGCACGGGCGCGGTGATCCCCTACTCAGGCGGCATCGTGGTGTCGTTCGAACGGATGCAGCGCATTGTCGCGATCCAAGCGGAAGATCGTTTCGCGGTGGTCGAGCCGGGCGTCATCAATGCCGACCTGCAGGCCGCGCTCGCGCCGCATGCGCTGTTCTGGCCGCCAGACCCTGCCAGCGCCGCCCAATGCACGATCGGCGGGAACCTGGCCTGCAATGCGGGCGGTCCACATGCGGTGAAATACGGCACCAGCCGCGACAACATCCTCGGCCTGGTTGCGGTCACGGGCTGCGGCGAGCTGATCCGGGTCGGAAGCGCCACCACCAAGAATGCGACCGGCTACGACCTCACCCATCTGCTGGTCGGCAGCGAGGGCACCCTGGCGCTGATTGTCGAGGCGACCCTGAAACTGGCGCCATTGCCAACGCAGCGTGCCAGCCTGCGCGCGCTGTATGCGGATGTCGGCAGTGCGGCCTCTGCAGTGGCGCGGATCATGGCGCAACCCATCGCGCCATCGATGTTGGAATTCATGGATGCCGCCTGCATTCGCCTGGCCCGCGACATTGGCGGCGCCGACATTCCGGATGCTGGCGCGTTACTGATGATCGAGGCCGATGGCGATGCCGACAGCTTGCCGCATGCGATCGCTGCGTTGCAGCGCGCAGCCACCGGCGATGGCCTGCTGGCGCTGGACAGCGCGCCCGACGAGGCAGCCAGCGCGACCCTCTGGGAAGCCCGCAAGGCGTTGTCGCCGGCATTACGCAGTATTGCCCCTGGCAAGATTAACGAAGACGTTGTGGTGCCGGTCTCGCGGATTCCGGAACTGGTGCGCGGTATTGAAAATCTTTCATGCGAATTCGCGCTGCCCATCGTCGCGTTCGGCCATGCAGGCAATGGCAACATGCACGCTAACATCCTGTTCGATCCGGATGACGCTGGTGAAAACGAACGTGCGCACGCGGCGTTGCCACGCCTGTTCGCACTGACCCTGTCGCTGGGCGGCACCCTGTCCGGCGAACATGGCATCGGCACCGCCAAACGCGCGTACATGACCGATGCCTTCGATAGCCCCACGCTTGCGACGATGCGCGCCGTGAAGCAGGCATTCGACCCCGACGGTTTGCTCAATCCGGGCAAGGTCCTGCCCGACTGAAGCAGGCACGGGCCGCAAGGTCGACCTCGCCGCCGTCGCTGAATTGTCGGGTTATGTAGTCCGCTCAATGGGATTCGATCAGAGACCCAGCACGTCCTTGCCCTGCTTGAACACGATATCCACTGGGATGTTCTTCTTGGCGATGCGGTCCAGGTCGCCCTGCAGCTGCGGCCCGACCTTGCCGTATTTGTCCAGCATCGCCTGCGCGCCGGCATGATCGCCATCGCCCTGCAAGGTCAGGATCTTCGCCGACAGCGCATCCACGCCGGCTTTCATTTTGTCGAAGTCCACGCGCCAGGTGCCGCTGGCCTCGTCACGACTGAAGGCGCCCTGCTCTTGCAGGAAATTGAACGCCACCATGTTGGCGCGGCCATGCGCATCGCTGGCACCGAAGCGCACCGAACGGAAGATGCCGGCCAGGAACGTCACGTAGTTGTCGTCCAGCTTGGTGGCATCCAACTCACCCATCTGGCCGAGCTTGCCGATCATGTACAGGCCCAGGATGTCGGCCTTGCCTTCTTCGTAGCCGCCGGCGAGGTCAGTCATCGCTTCGCGCACGGTACCCTTGCGGTCGAGCGTGTTCTTGATGCCCAGGCCATGCGCGACCTCGTGGAACATGACGTTCTGGAAGAACGCATCGAAGCTGATATGCGCGCGCTGGTCCTTGGCGATCAATTCATCGGCGATGGGTTCAAGAATGGTGTCGAACTTGGCGCGCATCACATTCTTCAACTGCAATCGGCGAGAACCCTTCGCAAGCTGCACTTGCTCGTCGTTGGGCAGGTTGATGGCAATCGTCTTGGCACCGGAATTGGCATCGCCGCCGTAGTAGATCGCGTCATAGGCATTAAGGTCAGCGTCGGTGCCTGGCATCTCCGCTTTGTACTTCGCATCCACCGGCAATCCGCGCTGCAGTTCCGGCAGCAGGTTGGCGAATTTGGCCAAGCGCGCGCTCCATTCCACGTCCTTGACCAGCACGAAGGTCTCGAACGCGGAGCGCGTGCCGAATAGCGCGTCCTGGTAGTTCTCGATCGGCCCGATTACGACGTCAATCGGGCTGGACTTCATGTCCATCCACGCCATGTCGCTGGGCTGATAGTCGTCACTAAGGAGTGCATTGGCGCGCAGGTTCAAGTAATTACTAAACCCCTTGTCGCTGGCGACCTTGGCCGCTTGTCGTAACAGGTCGGCGACCTGCTCGAGTTCGGCCTTGTAAGCAACGTGGTACGGGACGACCTTGAGCTTGCCGGCAGCATCGCGCTCGATCAGCGAGTATTGACCGTCCTTGCCGGGCAGGTTCGCGGCATCGAACTCCACCTTGGTCATGTCGGCCGGATAGAAGCGCGCACCCGGCGGGCGCGGACCCACGCCCGCGACGAAGGGTTTGTCTTCATCCAGCCGATCCCACGGCCCGTAATTGATTTCGGCAAATCGCTTTGTGGCGGGATCGCTGATCTTCGACAGCAATGCGTCCTTGTCGCCGTAGACCTGCTTCCAGAACAGGCCATCCATGATCTGCCCGGCCTGGAACAACAAGGCGATGGCTTGCCGGTCGCCTGCGGGCAGTTTCGACAGATCGGCCTTGAGCTGGACTTCGGCGTACGACGCCACTTTTGCGGCGATGTCCTGATTGGATTCAACGGCCGGCACCGCGTCAGCCTTCGCCTCGGGCGCGGATGCGGTCTTCGGTTGGCAAGCCACGAGGCCACCGGCCAACGTCAGGGCCAACGCGCTTGAAATGGCGAAGCTCAGGGGGCGGAAGGACATCGCAGGACTCCGGCATGGGGAAAGCCGAGAATCTTAGACCACGCGCCGGAAAAAACCGTGAGCCGCGATAGCAGGCTTAGCGGTGTCTCGCCAACATCACCAGATCAAGTCGTCCGGGACCTTGAACTGATCGTAGAACCCATCATTATCGTCTCTGCCGCTTTGCGATGCGTCTTTCGATGCGCTTGTTCCAGCATCACGGGACCGGTGGTCCAGCACAATGCTGGTGGGGTCACGCTCAAGCACCTTGTCGGCGGCCACCCGCGGCAATAACGCGTATTCGTTGCCGTGGCGCGCAATTACCAAGGCGCCCTTTGCCAGCAAGCTGCGTTGCGCTGCATCGACCAGCAGCCGCTTGATGCTGCCTGCATCGTCGAAGGCATACGGGATCTCGCCGGTCCGCGGCAGTGCATGTGCCTCGATGATTTGCCGAACTTGCGCTTGAGCCTCGCGGATTTTCGCCTGCGCGTTGCGCTCGGCCGCAATCAAACGGTCGCGCTCCACGCGCTCGGCCTGCAGCTGCGCCGCATCGACCTTGCCGGCAGCAACATGTTCGTCTGGCGCGCCCTTGGCATGGCGTTGTTTGGTCTGCTCGCGCACCACCGCGGCGAGCTTGCTCTTCTTGGCGAGCCCCGCTTTCAATAGTTGTTCTTGCAGTGGATTTCGCATTTCGGTTCCGGTCTTCGTGTGTCTGGAGGTGTGGCGCAAGGTAGGCTTGGCACGTCGCTTCGTGGAAAGCCTAACCCGCCGCCTGATCCATGTCCTGCTGGTACGTCTATTTGCTCGAATGCCGCGATGGCAGCGTGTACACCGGCATCGCCACCGATGTGCAGCGGCGTTA
>JBDSGA010000262.1:0-7978 GCA_039919235.1 Thermomonas sp.
GACCTTCGCGCAAGCCGTTGTCCTCGGCCAGGTGTTCGAGCTTGAAACTGGTGCCCTTGCCGTCTTCGCGTTGCCGCCAAACGATGCCATCCGGTCGCAATGCATGCATCAACCGCAACGCATCCAGCAGATCCCAGCGCGAGTTGCCGGCTTTCCATTCGCGTTCGTAGGCATCATGGAAATTTCGATACAGACCGAAGCGCACGAATTCGTCGTCGAAGCGGATCGAGTTGTAACCGGCGCTGCAGGTACGGGGACGCGACATTTCATCGTTGATGCGGGCAATCGCTGCGGCTTCGGTGACACCATTGCGCAGCGCATCCTGCGGGGTGATGCCGGTGATCAACGTGGCGATGGGCGAGGGCAGCAGGTCGTCGGCGGGCTTGACGAGAAAGCTGATCGGCTCGTCGATCTCGTTCAGCGCTGTGTCGGTGCGGATCGCCGCGAACTGTGCAATGCGGGTCCGGCGCGGGTCGCTGCCGAACGTTTCCAGATCGTAGAACAGGAAGCTATCGCTCATATTGGGATTGTAATGCTCGGATCGAATGCAGGCGGCGAGACCGTTGGGTGGCTCGCGTAGCGGCATTTAAAGCCGCGGAGCGAACACCCAGCGGTAGGCGCTGCCGGTCAGTGCTCTGTCGTCACAGCAGCGTTAGTTGTTCTAATACCGCAGCATCAGCAGCAACCCAATCCACGCCATCGAGCGAGACCAGTCCGCGCGTCGCGTCCTCCAGGATATGCCGCTGGATCTCACTGCGTTGCAGGGCCAGCGAATACGGAATGCGCATGAAGGTGACCATGGCGTAGTGCGGGACGAAGCGCTGTGGGTGGCGCGCTTGCAGCGCCAACTCCAGGTCGCGCTGCAACAGGAAAGCGGGATCACCCACCTTGTCGCGCATCTCGATGTAGTTCTCCAGCGCCATCTGCTGGATCGCTTCGGTATCGGGCTTGCGTTGCGCCTCGAAGGCCATGAAGGCAGCGGCGAGGTCATCGTGAAGGTCAAGCATATCCGCCAAGGCCACGCAATCTTCGAACGCGCAGTTCATGCCCTGCCCGTGGAAAGGCACCATCGCGTGCGCGGCATCGCCCAGCAATAGCGCCCGACCATCTAGATGCCAGCGCTGCAAATACAGCGTGCCCATGGTGCCGGTCGGGTTGCCGACGAAGTCCTCGCGCAATTCTGGAATCAATGGCAGCGTGTCCGGGAAATCGTGCTGGAACAGCGCCTGCGCGTCGTCAGCTGTTTGCACGGTTTCGAAGGATGGATGAGGGCCTGTGTTCGGCATGAACAGGGTGACGGTGAACGTGCGCTCGTCATTCGGCAGCGCGATGCACATGTAGTGGCCGCGCGGCCAGATGTGAAGGGCGTTTGGCTCGATGCGGAAACCGCCATCTTTCGCCGGTGGAATTTCCAGTTCCTTGTAGCCGTGGTCCAGCCAGTCGGTGCGTTCCTGCAGGTCGACATGCGGCGCCATTAGCCCACGCAAGGTAGACCCTGCGCCGTCGGCGCCGATTAACGCGGTGAAGTCATGGGAGTGTTCGGAAGCATCTCCGCGGAATGTCGCCACGTGTGCATCGAAATCGACATGGTCCAGCCGCCGGTCGAAATGCAGACGCGCGCCATGTGATTCGGCGGCATCCAGCAAACTGATGTTGAGCTCGCCGCGGTCGATCGACCAGATCACTTCGGAATCGTCGCGGCCATAGCGTTGCAAGCTTGGCGTGCCACGCAATGGATGCACGAAACGACCGCGCATCATCACTGCGCGCTTGAGTACTTCGCCATCCGCTCCTGCTTGGCATAACGCATGCAGGCCGCGCTCGGCTAGTGCCAGATTGATGGAACGGCCACCTGCATACCCGTGCACGCGCGGATCACCGCGTCGTTCGAACACATCGACCGACCAACCGCGCTGTGCGAGCAGCGTAGCCAACAGACCGCCGGCAAGACCTGCACCGACGATCGTGAGGTGCTTGGACTCAACCGACATTGCGCCATTCCTGCACGCAACGGGCAAACCGCAGCACGTCCGCGTGCGTGTTGTAGAGCGGCGTCGGCGAGATCCGGATCACATCTGGCTCGCGCCAGTCGCCGAGTACGCCATGGGCGGCCAGATACTCGAACAGCGAGCGTCCATGCTCACGCCCGCCGACCACGCGGATGGACAATTGGCAGCCGCGTCGCGAGGGCTCAGAGGGCGTCACCATCTGCAACACGTCGGACAGGTGCTCTCGAATCAGGGTTTCCAGATAGCCGGTGAGGCGTTCGGATTTCGCCCGCAGTGCTGGCATGGTCGCCCGACCGAATTGGTCGAGCGAAGCACGCAGGGGTGCAAGGCCCAGGATCGGCGGATTGCTGAGCTGCCAGCCCTCCGCACCAGGTGTTGGAGTGAACTCCGGACCCATCTTGAAGCGCACCGACGCATCGTTGCCCCACCAGCCGGCGAAGCGTGGCCGGCTTGTATTGGCATGGCGTTCGTGCACGAAACAACCGGCGACCGCGCCCGGGCCTGCGTTCATGTATTTGTAGTGGCACCACACCGCGAAGTCGGCATCGCTGTCATGCAATTGCAGCGGCAGGTTGCCAGCGGCATGGGCGAGGTCGAAACCAACCATCGCGCCAGTGGCGTGGCCGAGGCGGGCGATCTCCTTCAGGTCAAACGCCTGCCCAGTGCGGTATTGCACACCCGGCCACAGGATCAGCGCGAGCCGCGGTCCGTGTTCGGCGATGGCGCGTTCGATCGCTTGCATCGAAAACGTGCCGTCGGCTTCATCCGGCACGACTTCGATCAAGACCAGCTCCGGCGACAGGCCGTGGAACGTAAGTTGCGATTCCACTGCATAACGGTCAGACGGGAAGCTGCCGGCTTCGATCAGGATTGCGTTGCGCTCGCCGACCGGCTGAAAAAAGCTGACCATCATCAAATGCAGATTGGCGGTCAACGAGTTCATCGCCACCACTTCATGCGGTTGGGCGCCAACGACTTGTGCAAGCGGCTCCCGCACCAGCTCGTGATAGGGCATCCACTGCGCGCTGCCGGTGAAATGGCCTTCAACCGCTTCGGTTGCCCATTTATCCAAGACTTCCTCAACGTGCGCGCGTGCGCCCTTCGGCTGCAGGCCCAGCGAGTTGCCGACAAAGTAGGCTTGATCGTGACCGTCGTGTTGCGGCAGGTGGAATTCGGTGCGGAAATGACGCAACGGATCGGCGGCGTCCTGCGCGGTGGCGTAGCCGTCGTTGAACAGGTCGCTCATGCAAACCTCGAGGCGGGCAGACCCAGCCATTCCAGCGCGGTGCCGTGATAGAGCTGCGCACGCTGATTCTCGTCCAGCTGCAGGCGTTCGATACATTCACCGGGTGATTGTTCGCCCAGCGGAAATGGATAGTCAGTCCCCATCATGACGCGGTCGGTGCCGCAGACTTCCAGCAGGTAGCGCAGCGCGGCGTCATCGGCGACCCAGGAATCGAAATACAGACGCTTCAAATACTCGCGCGGATTGCGGAAGTTGTCGGTGGCCACCAAGTCCGGGCGCATGTTGAAACCGTGTTCGATGCGACCAATCGTGTACGGAAATGCGCCGCCGCCGTGGGCCAAGCAGATGCGCAGTTTCGGCAACCGTTCCAGTACGCCGCCAAAGACAAGACAGCATGCAGCACGTGATTGCTCGGCCGGCATACCGACCAGCCACGGCAGCCAATACTTCGGCATCGAATCGGTGCCCATCATGTCCCATGGATGCACCAGAATCGCGGCGCCAAGATCGCTGGCGGCCTCGAAGAATTCAAACAACTCCGGTTGATCCAGGTTCCAGTCACCCACGTGCGAACCGATCTGCACGCCTTGCAAACCGAGTTCATCCACGCAGCGCTCCAACTCGCGTACTGCCAACGAGGGTGACTGCAGCGGCACCGTGCCAATCCCGGCGCAATGCCGCGGGAACTCACGGCAAGCCTGTGCCATGTGGTCATTGAGCGTGCTGTGCAGCTCCAATGCCTGGCTCGCTTTGGCCCAGTAGCTGAACATCATCGGCACCGTGCTCAGCACCTGCACTTGCACGCCGAAGGTCGCGAATTCATCGATGCGAATCTGTGGATCCCAGGTCTTGGCCCAGATTTCGCGGAAGAACTTGCCGTCCTTGTAGATGCGGCTGCGGCCGTCATCGCCGTGGTGGATCACCGGGAAACGGTTGTCGCCATATTTGCTGGCGAGGTCTGGCCAGCTCTTGGGCAGGTAGTGAGCGTGAGTATCGATTTTGAGCATGTTTGAGATCGGCATGTCAGGTGATGTCCGCTCGCGAATCCGCGTTCATTTCATAGTGGTTTGGGCGCGGATTGAGCGTGCCGCACTGCTTGCAGGTGCGCAGTGCATCGTTGCGGTAGAACGCCTCGAACACACGGAAGAAATCCTGTTCGATGTCGACCAAGTGGAAGAATTCTTCGTACACCTTGTGGTTGCAGTTGATGCAGAACCACATGAGGGCGTCATCTTCGTGAGGCAGCCGCTTGCGTTCGATCACCAGGCCGACCGAGCCTGACATGCGCTGGGGAGAATGCGGAACGTGCGGTGGCAGGTAGAACATGTCACCCGCGCGGATCGGGATGTCGCGCGGCGCAAGTTTCCCGGAAGCATCGTTTTCCTGGATACGCAGCACCATTTCGCCCTCGAGCTGGTAGAACCATTCCGGGCCGTCTTCGAAGTGGTAATCGGTGCGCGCGTTCGGGCCGCCGACGATCATCACGATGTAGTCGCCATCAACGATGCACTTGTTGCCGACCGGCGGCTTGAGCAGGTGGCGGTGTTCCTCGACCCATGCGTGCAGATTGATCGGGTTTGGCAGCATGGATTACTCCTTGAGCGCCGCGATGCATTTGAGCTCGATCGCGATAGGCGTGGGCAGTGCGCTGATACCGAGCGTGGTTCGGCAAGGCGCGCTGTCGGCATCGGGGAAATACTCGGACCACACCGCGTTGTAGGGCTTGAAATCGTTCGCCATGTCGGTGAGGTAGACCGTCACATCGACCAGGTCTTCCCAACCGGCACCGCTGGCATCGAGTACCGCGCGCACATTGGCGAAGACTGCGCGTGCCTGGGACTCGATGTCGTAGGTTCGCACGCGCCCATCGGCGAAATAAACATTACCGACAATGCCATTAGTGGCGGGATCGCGTGGACCAATCCCGGACAGCATCAACAGATTGCCGACACGCCGTGCATGCGGGTAGCTACCCACCGCTTTCGGTGCAGCGCTTGCATGAACTGTTTGGTTTTGCATGTGATTGCCCATCAGCGATCCGCCCGGTCGTGGCTGATCGCATCCAGCGCCGCGGTATATTGCGAATCCAGCATCTCCGGTGCCTGCACATCCAGGCCCAGGTCATGCACCAGACCGTCACGCAAGGTGTAAACCCACCCGTGTACCGAAAGCTGCTGGCCACGTGCCCATGCGTCTTGCACGATGGTCGTCTGGCAGACATGGCTCACTTGTTCCAGCGCATTGAGTTCGCACAAGCGATCATGTCGCAGATGCTGGCCATCGAGGCTGTCCAGTAGCGCCGCATGCTTGACGGCAACGTCGCCAACATGGCGGATCCAGTTATCGGCAAGTCCTACCCGCATTTGCGTCAGCGCCGCATGCACGCCGCCGCATCCATAGTGGCCAACCACCAGGATGTGCTCGACCTTGAGCACGTCGACTGCGAACTGGATCACCGACAGGCAATTGAGGTCGGTATGCACCACGACATTGGCGATGTTGCGATGCACGAATACCTCGCCCGGGGTCAGGTCGACCACCTGGTTAGCCGGCACCCGCGAATCTGAGCAGCCAATCCACAAATACTTCGGTGCCTGTTGCGTTGACAGGCGCTCGAAGAAGCTAGGGTCCTCGCGCGAGACGCGTTCGGCCCAGGCGCGGTTGTTATGCAGGAGTTGATCCAGTGCAGTCATGTGCGTTTTCCAGTCACAAATAGAGTCACAGATAGATGCCGACGTTGCGGGGTTCAGTGAAGAAGCGCATCGCTTCCATGCCACCTTCGCGGCCGTGGCCGGACTGGCCGCTGCCGCCAAACGGCGTGCGCAGGTCACGCATCAGCCAAGTGTTGATCCAGACCATGCCCACTTGCAGGTGAGCGGCGAGGTGATGCGCGCGGGACAGGTCACGGGTGAAGACCGACGCGGACAGGCCGTAGTCGCTGGCATTGGCCAAGGCCAGCGCTTCGGCATCGTCATCAAAAGCTTGCAGGGTCACGACGGGGCCGAATATCTCTTCCTGGTTGGTCGCGCATTCGGGGCCGAGGCCTTCGATCACCGTCGGCGCGACGAACCAACCAGCACGTTCGATTGCATGTCCACCGCACAGCACGCGGCCGCCTTCGTATGTTGCCCGTGCGATCGCCGCCAGCACCTTGTCGTATTGCGCCTGCGAGACCAGCGGACCGATCTGGGTCGTTCCATCCATTGGCTCGCCTATGCGGAGTGCCAGTACGCGCTCGATGAAGGCACTACGGAACTCGTCGTAAATCGAGCGTTCGACCAGCAACCGCGAGCCGCATAAGCAGATCTGGCCACTGTTCTGGAACGCGCTACGCGTCAGCACGTCCAAGTTCTGGCGCCAGTCGCTGTCGGCAAATACCAAAGTAGCGTTCTTGCCACCGAGTTCCAGCGAAAACTTCTTCAACATCGGCGCGACGATGCCGGCGATCCCGCGCCCAACCGCGCTGCTACCGGTGAAACTGATGGCCTTGATGGCGGGATGCCGGACGATCGCTTCACCCGCACCAGGACCACGCCCATGCACGATGTTCAGCACACCTGGTGGGAACCCGATCTTGATCAGCAGTTTGGCCAGCAGGGTGGCGCTGTGCGGCGTGATTTCGGATGGCTTGGCGACGACGGTATTACCCGCGGCCAGTGCCGGCGCGATCTTCCAGGTGAACAGGTACAGCGGCAGGTTCCACGGACTGATGCAGCCGACCACGCCGAGCGGCAGGCGCAGGGTGTAGTTCAGGCCAGCCTCGCCGTGGTGGGATTCGCTGGAAAACTGGGTTGCGGCGTGCGCGAAGAAGCGCAGGTTGCTGACCGCGCGTGGGATCTCGATGACGCGCGCCAACGCAATGGGCTTGCCACTATCGGCGGTTTCGGCTTCAGCGAAGGCATCCATGCGTGCTTCCAACGCGTCGGCGAGTTTTTCAAGCCAACGCGCGCGTTCGCTATTGGGAAGCGACGACCACGCCGGGAGTGCGGCTTGCGCTGCGGCGACTGCGGCATTCACATCGGCGGCATTACCATCGGCGACCTGCGAGATGACCCTGCCGGTGGCGGGGTCAAACACATCCAGCCATTGCCCGTTCGCGGGTTCAACCGCAAGTCCGTTGATCCAGTGCCGGTAGCGTTGCATCCGCCTAGTGTACCGGCGCCGTCAACACTGGACAGGCTTGCTGATCAGGCGCGCTGACACGATAGGCCGATCAGATCGACTGCATGCGCCCGCCATCGACCGCGATCGACTGGCCGTTGACGTAAGCCGCGGCAGGGGAACACAAGAAGGCGATCATCGATGCGGTTTCATGTGCCTCGGCAAAACGCGCGGCCGGCACGGTGGCCAGCATGCCTTGGGCGATCTCATCCTGCGGCTTGCCGGTGGCTGCGCTGCGGTCAGCCAGGATCTGGTCGAGACGCTGGGTGCGCGTGTAACCCGGCAGGACGTTGTTGACGGTGATGCCGTCACTCCCCAGCTCTTTGGACAGCGTCTTCGCCCAGCTCGCCACTGCGCCACGGATGGCGTTGGATACCCCGAGGTTGGTGATTGGCTCGTAGACCGACGTCGAAATCACATTGACGATGCGGCCCCAGTGCGCCATGCGCATGCCGGGCAGCACCGCTTGCAGCAAGACCTGGTTGGCGATCAGGTGTTTGTTGAAGGCGTCAAGGTAAGCGCCGATCTCGGCCGCATGTGCGGGGCCGCCGGGCGGGCCGCC
>JBDSGA010000263.1:0-5975 GCA_039919235.1 Thermomonas sp.
CTGCTTGCTGCCACTGCGTCGGCGCAGGAAATTCCGCCACCACGAGACGTGCCGTATCCCGGGACGATAAAGCTGGAGGTGGATGCAACCAACCTCGCCCAGCGCATCTTCCGGGTCAAGCAGACCATCCCGGTGCAGGCGGGTCCGATCACCTTGCTGTACCCGATGTGGGTTCCAGGCGGACATTCGCAGAATAATTCCCTGGACAAGATCGCCGGCATCACCTTCAAGGCCAACGGCCAGAAGCTGGACTGGAAGCGCGACCCACTGGACGTGGCCGCTTTCCATATCGAGGTGCCTGCCGGTGCGACCGAAATCACCGCTGAATTCAACTTCCTCACGCCCACCACCGGCGCGCAAGGACGGGTGGTGATGACGCCGAACATGCTCAACCTGCAATTCCTGTCGGCCGCACTGTACCCGGCCGGTTATTACACGCACCAGATCATGTACGACGTCCACGTCACCTATCCCGCTGGCTGGACCGCGTTCACCGCCTTGCCCGAGGACAGCCGCAGCGGCAACACGGTGGATTACCAGGACGTGCCGTTCGATATCCTGGTCGATTCGCCGGTGTATGCGGGCCGCTACGCGAAGAACATCGACCTGACACCATCCGGGAGCAAGGTGCCGGTCAAGCTGGGCGTGATCGCCGATGCGGCCAAGTTCCTGGAAGCAAAACCCGAACAGGTGAAGCTGCACCAGGCGATGGTCGCGCAGGCGGTGAAACTGTATGGCGCGCAGCACTACGACCACTACCAGTTCCTGCTGTCCCTGTCCGAGCAAATGGGCGGCAATGGCCTGGAGCACCAGCGCTCCAGTGAAAACGGCGTGGGCACCGACTACTTCACAGACTGGAAAGAGGAGACCGGTTTCACCGATTTGCTGGCACACGAATACACACACTCGTGGAATGGCAAGTACCGCCGCGGTGCGGACCTGTGGACACCCAACTTCAACGTGCCGATGCAGGACAGCCTGCTGTGGGTCTACGAAGGGCAAACCCAGTATTGGGGCAACGTGCTGGCTGCGCGCAGTGGCATGCGTCCGCTGCCGGCCTCGATCGACGACCTGGCGCTGGTGGCTGCCACCTATGCCGAAAACCGTCCGGGCCTGAGCTGGCGCAACGTGCAGGACACCACCAACGACCCGATCATCGCCACGCGTGCGCCGCGCGCGTACCGCAATTACCAGATGAGCGAGGACTATTACACGGCCGGGCAGATGATCTGGCTGGAAGCCGATGCACTGATTCGCGCCAAGACAGGCAGCAAGAAGTCGCTGGATGATTTCGCCCGCGCATTTTTCGGCGTCAACAACGGCGAATGGGAGGTGCAAAACACCTATACCTTCGAGGACGTGGTGGCGACCCTCAACGGCGTGTATCCGTACGACTGGGCAACGTTCCTGCGCACGCGCCTGGACGGAAAGAACGGCCTGACCGGCGGCATCGAGGCCAGTGGCTGGAAGCTGGTCTTCACGGACACGCCCAGTGAATTCGCCAAGGGCAATACGCGTGGCGGCGCCGATTTCGTGTATTCGCTGGGCTTGTCGATTGGCAAGGACGGCAGTATTGGCGATGTGCGTTGGGACAGCCCTGCGTTCAATGCCGGCATTGGCAGCGGCACGACCGTCATTGCGGTCAACGGCCAAGCCTACGATGGCGACGTTCTGGAGGACGCCGTAAAGGCGGCCAAGGACGGCACGGCACCGATTGAATTGATGCTCAAGGAGTTCGATCGCTACCGTACGGTGAAGATCGACTACCACGGCGGGCTGCGCTATCCACACCTGGAGCGGATCAAGGACAAGCCGGACTACTTGACCCCGATTTTCACGGCACGGAAGTAACCGGATCTGATGGATACGCGCGCGGGACGTTCAGTTTCGCCGCGCGCATTCAGCGACATCAAGGCGTGATGCCGGTTAAGGTCGCGCCATGCGTCGTTTTCATCTCTTCATCACAATGGCTTCGTTGAGCTTGCTGGCGGGCTGCGCTGGCCCGGATCGTCGTCCGGACACGGCGCACGCTAAGGTCATCCAATCGACCGTCATTTACGCGCCTGCCGTGGTCGCTGATTCGTCGCCACGCCAGAGCGAACTGCAGGCGTTGCTTGAGCTCGCACCCGACGCCGATCCCGGCGTGCTGGCGCTGGCTTTGGAAGCGCGCAGTTGCGCCGTGCGCAATGGTGAGGTGGATGCCAACGCGCGGCTTGCGGTCATCGATTATTCGCAACCGTCCACCGAGAAGCGGCTGTGGGTGTTCGACATGGCCCAGGATCGTCTGTTGCATCGTGAATATGTTGCGCATGGTTCCGGCAGTGGCGAGAACCTGGCACGGCATTTTTCCAACATCGACGGCAGTTTCCAAACCAGCCTTGGCCTGTATCGCACGGCGGAGACCTACGTCGGCAAGAATGGTTACTCGCTGCGCATGGATGGCTTGGATCCCGGCTTCAATGACAACGCCCGCCAGCGCGCCATCGTCATGCACGGCGCGTGGTACGCAAACCCCGATTTGATCCGCAGCCAGGGCCGGCTTGGCCGCAGTCAAGGTTGCCCGGCGTTGCGCGAACAGATCGCCAAAGTCGTCATCGACGAACTCAAGCAACGCAACCTGGTGTTTGCCTACGCTGATGATGCGGCATGGTTGCGGCGCGGTCGCAGCTTTGCTTGCGATGGGCGAAGCGCAGCACAGATCCTGGCGATGGGACGCGAAGCGCAGCATGGCGACCATCGCGTCGCAACGCTGCACGCGTCGTAAGCGTTCGCGTTGCACTAAAAAAAGCCCCGCCGAAGCGGGGCTTTCCATTTGAGTAGAGACATGAAGTTGGTCAGGCCGCCTGCACGATCCTCAACGGATTCGCCCATTCCTGCAACAGTTCCGCCTCGCGCGCCTTCGCAGTTTCAAGATGCGCGTGCTTGATGTGTCCGTAGCCACGGATGTGCTCGGGGATGCTGGCGATGGCGGCGGCGAGGTCGACGTTGCCACCATCAAGCCTTTCCAACAGACCGGCGATGGTTTTTTCGTATTCGCCGATCAGACCGCGCTCGCCACGTCGTTCTGCGGTGTAGCCGAACACGTCCAGCGGCGTGCCGCGCAGGCCACGCAACTTCGCCAGCACGCCGAACACGTGATAGACCCACGGCCCGAATTCGCGCTTGATCAGCTCACCCTTCGCATTTTTCTTCGCCAGCAGCGGTGGCGCCAGATGGAAGTGCAACGTGTAGTCGCCTTCGAACTGCTGGGAGAGACGACGCTTGAAATCGCCGCTGGTATACAGGCGCGCGACTTCGTATTCGTCCTTGTAGGCCATCAGCTTGAAGAAGTAGCGGGCCACGGCTTCCGACAAGTCGGTACTTCCGGGTGCCTTCGCGGTTTCGGCCGCGCGCACGT
Organism: Thermomonas sp.; assembly: GCA_039919235.1. GTDB lineage: Bacteria > Pseudomonadota > Gammaproteobacteria > Xanthomonadales > Xanthomonadaceae > Thermomonas. Next base: position 3,398 of record JBDSGA010000263.1, read on the forward strand.
TGGCCACGAACTCCGAATAGCGTTTTGCGTAGCGCGCGTTCTGGTAGTCGGTGAGGAACGCCACGCGGCGCGCGATCACTTCGTCCAGCGAACGCGACAGGCGTGCGTCGTCCAGCGGCAGGTAGGCGACGTCGCTGCCGGCATTGGCCGGCACGTGGCGCAATTCGTCTTCGCTGCGCATGTCGGCGGCGGGTGGCGTCAGGCCGGATTCGTGCGCTTCGTTGGCGGTCGCGCCCAGCATCGGCAACACATGCGCGGTGGCTTCGGCTTTGGTCGGTGCATTACGCACGATGCCCGCGGCGTCGATCACCGCTGGCATGTCGATAGCGGCCAAGCGACCCCAGCCGAATGCGGTCTTGTTCATCTCGACCGCGGCCCCATTGAGCTCAACCGCACGCATCAGTGCATCCAGCGATACCGGCACCAAACCCTGTTGCCAGGCATGGCCGAGCATGAACAGGTTGGAGGCGATCGCATCACCCATCAGCGCCATCGCGATCTGGGTCGCGTCGACCTGCTGCGGTGCGCCGCCTTCCAGCGCGGTGCTGACCGCCTTGATGATATCGGCCGCCGGGAACTGCATATCCGGGCGAGTAGTGAACGTGCCCGGCATCGCCTCATAGGAATTAAGCAACACCGAGGTCCGGCCGGCGCGAATCTTCGACAGCGCCCAGTAATCATTGACCACCACCATGTCGCAACCCAGCACTAGGTCGGCTTCGCCGGCAGCGATGCGTACGGCATGGATGTCGGCTGGCGTTTTCGCGATGCGGATGTGGGTGGTGACCGCGCCGCCCTTCTGGGCCAGGCCGGTCTGGTCGAGCACGCTCGAACCCTTGTTCTCAAGATGGCCAGCCATGCCGATCAGCGCGCCGATCGTGACAACGCCGGTGCCGCCGACGCCGGTGATCAGGATGTTCCACGGCTGGGTGAGGTCACTGGCGAATTTCGGCATTGGCAGGTCGGCCAGCCGTTGCGCAGTGGATGCCCTGCTCCTTCCGGGAACGCTGCCCTTGCGCGGCTTGCCGCCGTGCACGGTGACGAAGCTTGGGCAGAAACCTTCAACGCAGGAAAAATCCTTGTTGCAGTTGGACTGATCGATGTCGCGCTTGCGGCCGAACTCGGTGTCCTTGGGCAGCACGCTGACGCAGAAACTCTTCTTGCCGCAGTCGCCGCAGCCTTCGCAGACCAGCGAATTCACCACGACGCGTTTTTGCGGATCGACGATCTTGCCGCGCTTGCGGCGGCGGCGCTTCTCGGTGGCGCAGGTCTGGTCGAAAATCAGGATGCTGGTGCCCTTCACTTCGCGCAGCGTCTTCTGCACGTCGTCCAGCAGTCGTCGGTCGTGGAAGCTGACGCCGCTCGGGAAGATGCTTGAGTCGGTCCACTTGTCGATGTCGTCGCTGACGATCGCAATCGTCTGCACGCCTTCTGCGCGCATCTGGTGGGCGATCTGCGGCACGCTCAAGGTGCCGTCGACCGGCTGGCCGCCGGTCATCGCGACCGCGTCGTTGTAGAGAATCTTGTAGGTGATGTTGACGCCTGCCGAGATCGCTTGGCGGATCGCCAGTGAGCCGCTGTGGAAATAGGTGCCGTCGCCCAGATTCTGGAACACGTGCGAAGTATTGGTGAACGACGCTTGGCCCGCCCACGTCACACCTTCACCGCCCATGTGGGTGAAGGTGTCGGTATCGCGATCCATCCACGTCACCATGTAGTGGCAGCCAATCCCGGCCAACGCACGCGAGCCTTCCGGCACCTTGGTCGACGTGTTGTGCGGGCAGCCGCTGCAGTAATGCGGCACGCGCGGGAAGTTGGCGCGCGGCAACGCGAGTTCGCCTTCCTTGGATTCCATCCATGCCAGCACGTCGCGCATGTGTTCTGAATCGTGGAAGCGCTGGATGCGCTTGGCGATGACCGCCGCAATGCGCGCAGGCGTCAGCTCACCAGTGGAGGGCAGGATCCACTCGCCGGATTCGTCATACTTGCCGACGATGCTGGGACGCTCGCCGTTGCCAAGATCGAAGTCGAAGTTGTAGAACAGTTCTTTCATCTGCGACTCGATGAAACTGTGCTTCTCCTCGACGACGAGGATGTCGTGTAGCCCGCGCGCGAACGCACGGATGCCTATCGGCTCAAGTGGCCAGGTCATGCCGACCTTGTACACGCGGATGCCGAGGTCAAAGCAGGCGCGCTCGTCCAGGCCGAGATACTCCAACGCCTGCAGCACGTCGAGATAGCTCTTGCCGGTGGTGACGATCCCCAGCCGTGCACTCGGTGCATCAACCACGATGCGGTCGATTTGGTTGGCGCGCGCGAATGCCTGCGCTGCCTTCACCGCGTAGCGATGCAGGCGCATTTCCTGATCCAGCGGCGGATCCGGCCAGCGAATGTTGAGGCCGCCTTCTGGAATTTCGAATGCGTCGTCGCCCGGCAGCACGATCTGGATCGCGAACGGATCCACATCGACCGACGCGGAGGTCTCCACGGTTTCGGCAATCGTCTTGAACCCGATCCAGCGGCCGGTAAAACGCGACATCGCGAAACCCAGCAATCCCATGTCCAGGATGTCCTGCAC
>JBDSGA010000264.1:0-5050 GCA_039919235.1 Thermomonas sp.
TGCACCCAAGGGCAGGTTCATGCCGCCACCTGGTCGAGGACAGCGCGCCTCGCGCCCAGGTGGCGTTGAGTCTCGACGCGATCCAGCCGCCGTTGTGCGCTCAGGATCTTGGCGTGGAACTCATCGACCAGCGCGGCGATGGCCAGCAACTCGGCCACCTCGTTGGATTCCCGGCGCATTTGTTCGAGGATGGGCAGGTAGCGGCGGTAGGCATCCAGCAGCACGCGCAGGATGCCCGGATCGTAGCCAAGCCCCTGCGGATCGCGGCGGCTCACCAACCACCCCCAGCCACAACAAGCTCAAACGCAGGCGGGATGCCAAAAGCACCCTTCCGCGTGTGACTTGTTGAAGAATAGACAAGCCCAGTAGAGCGAGCTCCCGGAACGGTCACTTCGACCACCGGCGATCGGAGGTAAACCACCGGGCTCGGGACAGGCGCCGGCTGCGCCGGCGACAGGCCCGAAGCCATGGCGAGTTGTTGCTGCCGTTTGCCGTGGTACGTGCTGAACATCTCGGCGCGCCGCACCAAGAGGCTTTGCCAGCTCATATCCGCCGGCGTGAAGCACTTGCCCTCAGGCGTTACCAGACGCCCGCCCACGAGCCGGAAGCCGTCCCAACCCGGATGGATCAACTCACCGTGCCTGTAGACCCTCAGGAGCCGGAAAGCGGCGTACGCGGGTCGGGCCTTGCCGGTCTCCCACATGCCGACCGTGCGCAGAGCTACCCCGAGGAAATTGGCGGCGGCCTCCCGGCTGAGGCCACCAAAGACGCGGGCATCCCGGAACTGCTCGGCAGTGATCTGCGGACGCCGTGGAAGCTTCCTGAGCCGCGCTGCTCTGGCTGGGCCGACCCGTTTAGACATTATGCGAAGTACAAGATCACATATCAGCGATCAGTAGGCTGGTGTGTTGGGCAATCATCAACTCTTCGTCCGTGGGAATGATCCACGCCGAAACGGCGCTCGATGCGGTCGAGATCCTCCCGGAGCCCGCCCGATTCGCCTCCTCGTCGAGCTCCAGGCCCAGCCAAGCCGCGTCGCGGGAAACGCGTTCGCGCACCAACACGCTGTTTTCGCCGATGCCTGCGGTGAACACGATCCCATCAAGGCCACCAAGCGTCGCCGTCAGTGCGCCGAGCTGACGCTTGATGGCATGCACGAACAGCTCGATCGCTTCCTTGGCCCCCACGACATTGCTGGCTTCGAGCGTGCGCATGTCACTGGACACGCCTGACACCCCCAGCAGTCCGGACTGGCGGTACAACATGTTTTCAACGAGAAACTGATCCATCTTCAGCTCCGCCATCAGGTATAGCACCACGCCTGGATCGAGATCTCCGCAACGCGTGCCCATCGGCAGTCCATCCAGCGCGGTGAAGCCCATGGTGTTTGCGACGCTTTTTCCGTCCAGCATTGCGCACATGCTGGCGCCATTGCCCAGGTGCAGGACGACGACCCTGCCGGCCAGCGCAGGATCGTGCTCCACCATGACTGAGGCGATGTATTCGTACGACAAACCATGGAAGCCGTACCGGCGCACCCCGCGTTCGGTGATGTGGCGCGGTAACGCAAACGCGCGTTCAACTTGCGATTGGGTGTGATGGAACGCGGTGTCGAAGCAGGCGATCTGCGGCAAGTCCGGTGTGGTGGCCAGCAATCGCAGGATCAGCGCGAGATTATGTGGCTGATGCAGTGGCGCCAGCGGTATCAGCGTGTCGAGTTCACGCAGCACGTCGGCATCGACCCGCACCGGCGCGGAAAACCGGTCACCACCATGCACCACGCGATGCCCGACCGCGCAAATCCGATGCCCCTGCAACATGGCAGGCACTGTCTCCAACAAGTACGTCAACGCCTCGTCATATCCCAGCGATATGCCCCGCTCCCACCCCCGCGTCTTGAGCACGTCGCCGGCGCCGCTCTTGACGATGAAGCGGGGAGACTCGGCACCTATGTCCCTGATGCTGCCGGCAAGCATTCGCTCCAGCCCCGGGTCATGCGCATTGAACACCGCGAACTTGATGCTCGACGAGCCAGCGTTGATGACGGCAATCGCATCCTGCATGTGGTATTCCCAATGTGTGGCGTGCAATCTTGCGATCTTACGTTGACTTGGGGCGACCTTTGGCCAGCAATTGATCCTGATCAAGGCGGTGCCTTTCAGGTGATCTACAGTCCTTGGCAACGGACAGGAATTTCGATCTCAACGTCAACAAGGCAGGTGCGCGATGAAGATCCTCGTTGCAGTCGATGGCAGCCCGATCAGTACCAAAGCGGTCAAGTTTGCGATCAACTTGGTGCGCCAGCTTTCCGAATCACCGAAGCTGACCCTGTTCTATGCAGATCCTCCGCTGCTGAGCGCCGTCGCGATCAAGCTCGGTCACACTGCAGTGAAGGAGTACCACGATGGCAACATCCAGTTCGCCACGAAAACCGCGCGTACTGCACTCAATCGTGCGCATGTCGCGTTCGATGAAGAAAGTGTGGTGGCCGTTCCGGCCATAGCGATCGTGCGGTCCGCGCAGAAAGGCAAATACGATCTGATCATCATGGGTTCGCGCGGACGTAGCGCATTCCGGGGCCTGCTGCTTGGCTCGGTGACCAGCAAAGTCATTGCCAACTGCGAGATCCCGATCACCATCGTCCGCTAGAGAACGGCAATTGCATTGCGAAGACAGCGCTTGTACCGGCAAGCGCTGTCTCTGCTGACCGATCCTTACGGTGCCCGACTCACGAGAACATGCCGTGCTCGCGAGCGAAAGCGACTCGCACTGCCAGGACACAGGACATCAAGCGGGTCAGCCGGCTGTCCGCACGACTGGTGAGGATGATCGGAACACGCGCGCCCAGCACCAGCCCGGCGGCGTCCGCCTTGCCGAGGAAAATGAGCTGCTTGGCCATCATGTTGCCGGCTTCCATGTTCGGCATCAGCAACACGTCGGCATCGCCGGCAACGTCCGACACAATGCCTTTTTCATCCGCAGCTTCCCGCGAAATTGCATTGTCAAACGCAAGCGGCCCGTCGATCAGCGCATCTTCGATCTGCCCGCGCTGCGCCATCTTCGACAGGCATGCGGCGTCGATCGTGGCCGGCATGTCCGGGTTTACCGTTTCCACTGCAGTGACTACTGCGACCTTTGCCACAGCAACGGCACCATTCAGCGCCTTGAATAGATGGACGGCGTTACGCACGATGTCGGCCTTCTCCGCCAACGTGGGTGTCAGGTTGATGACGCCGTCGGTGATGAAGAACGGTTTGTGGTAGCCGGCATCGATGAACGCATACACATGGCTCATGCGGCGTTCGGTGCGTAGGGGTTTGGCCGCGATGACTGCTGCAAGCAATTCGTCCGAATGCAGGGACCCCTTCATCAGCGCTTGCACGTCGCCTTGCACTGCCAATGCGCAAGCGTATTCGGCGGCAGCGTGGCTATGCTCGACGTCGTACAGCTGCCAGCCACTGATGTCGACGCCAGCCTCGGCTGCAGCAGCAACGATGCGCGCTTGCGGACCAATCAATACGGGCTCGATCAAACCTTCGGCCGCGGCATCGAACGCGGACTGGATGGCGTTCGCCTTGACCGGATGCACGATCGCGGTGCGTAGCGCAGGCATTGATTTGCAGGCATCGAGCAGTTCGCGAGCGCTGGGTAGCTGGGTCATGCATCTATTCCTTGGCAATCGCGATGAGACGTCATCGTAGGCTTGAGTCTACTAATGCTTGATGTGGTCCATGTCGAGCGGATCAGGATGCACGAGGCTGCCACTGCCAGTCGCGGATTTCAGGCATGTCCTCACCATGCTCGACGATGTAAGACGCATGTTCGGCGAGTTTGTCGGTCATGAGCGCACGAACACGAATCACGTCAGCGCCGAGGTGTGGAACGCGATTGAGCGCATCCATGACCAGATGGTAGCGGTCCAGGCCGTTGCGCACGGTCATGTCGAATGGCGTAGTGGTGGTGCCCTCCTCCTGGTAACCGTGGACATGGAAGTTGCCATGGTTGTTGCGCCGGTAGGTCAACCGGTGGATCAGGGTTGGATAACCGTGGAACGCAAAGATGACCGGCTTGTCGACGGTGAACATCGAATCGAACGCGGAGTTTTCCAGCCCTCGCGGGTGTTGGCTCGGTGACTGCAGCTTCATCAGGTTGACCACGTTGATCACGCGCACCCGCAGTTCGGGTAGGTGCTCACGCAACAAATCGACTGCGGCCAATGTTTCCAGCGTGGGGACATCACCGCAACACGCCATGACCACGTCGGGCTCTGTCCCGCCGAAATTGCCAGCCCAGGTCCACTCACCCACGCCGGCGGAGCAATGGGCCTGAGCTGCATCCATGTCGAGCCACTGCGGCGACGGCTGCTTGCCGGCGATGATCACATTGACGTAATTGCGACTGCGCAGGCAGTGGTCCGTCACCGATAGCAACGTGTTGGCGTCAGGCGGCAGGTAGACGCGAATGACCGCTGCCTTCTTGTTGACGACATGATCGATGAAACCAGGATCCTGATGGCTGAAGCCGTTGTGGTCCTGTCGCCACACGTGCGAGCTCAGCAGGTAATTCAGCGAGGCGATAGGCCGCCGCCACGGGATCTCGCGGGAGACCTTCAGCCATTTGGCGTGCTGGTTGAACATCGAGTCGATGATGTGGATGAAGGCCTCATAGCACGAGAAGAATCCATGCCGACCGGTCAGCAAATAGCCCTCCAGCCATCCCTCGCATTGATGCTCGCTGAGCATCTCCATGACACGTCCATCTGCAGCAACGTGATCATCTTCAGACAGGATCTCTGCCATCGAGCAACGATCCGTGACCTCGAACACGGCATTCCAGCGATTGGAGTTTGTTTCGTCCGGGCTGAACACCCGAAAGTTGTCCGGGTTTTTTGCGATCACGTCACGGATGAATTTTCCCTGGGCGCGCGTCGCCTCGGCCACAGTGGCGCCGGGCGCAGGCACATCGACCGCGTAGGCGCGGTAGTCCGGCAGCTGCAGGTCCTTCAAAAGCGCGCCGCCGTTGGCGTGCGGATTCGCACTCATGCGCCGCT